>WHSO01000136.1 GCA_009380075.1 Alphaproteobacteria bacterium
GACCTTGGCGTCCAGCACCTGGTAGGCGAACTGCCCCGGCTGGTTGAGGATCACCCGGCCGTACTTGGCGTAGGTGTAGTTGCGGAAATCCGCGCCCTCATCCACGAAGCGCTTGCCTTCCGCGTTCACCATCACGAAGACGGATAGGAATGCTTCTGGAACTGGTCGCCGACCGCGAGGTCGCCGAATTCCGGCGCGTTGCGGTCCCAGCCCACCGCATGGCCGCCCGACCAGTTGCCGTAGCTGGCAGCCCCGATCTTCAGCTCCATGTTGACTGCGTCGCCGGTGTTGAACCGCGTACCGCGGACCTTCGCCAGCTCCCAGCCGGGGCCGAGATAGCGGGTGCGCATCTCCGGGTTCGCCTGGAAGCCGCCGGCGGCGATCACCACGCATTTCGCCTTCATGTCCCGCAGCTCGCCGCCGGATTTCACCCTGACGCCGCCGACCTTCACCCCGTCATAGAGCAGTTCTATCGCGCGGGTGTTGAACAGCGTCTGGATGCCGTTCTTCTGCGTCGAGTCCTGCAGCGCGTCGTAGAGCCCTGGGCCACCGCCGCGGGTCTCCACCGTCAACCCGCCCCAGAACTTGAACTTGCCGTCGATCTTGAAGGCCTGGCGTCCGTAGATCGGAACGAACTGGATGCCTTTCGAGCGCATCCAGACCAGCGTCTCCAGGCTTTTCGTCACCAGGGTTTCGGCCATTTCCGGATCGCAGCGATACTGGGTGACGCGGAAGATGTCGTCGAAGAACTGGTCCTGGGTGTAGGTGCCGAAATCGGTCGTCTCGATCTCGGTCTCCGACAGCTCGACCAGCTTCTTGATATCCTCGACGCCGTCGTAGACGACGCGCATCGCCCCCGCCGTGAAGCGGGTATTGCCGCCGGCCTCGTCCTCCGGGGCGCGCTCCAGCATCACCACGTCCTTCGCCCCGGCGTCCTTGGCCGCCATGGCCGCGCAGCCCGCCGCGTTGCCCGCGCCGATCACGATCACGTCCCATACCTCGTCGCTGTCGCTCATGCCTGTGCTCCTTTCCAGGCGGCGCGGCGCCGCCCTGTTGTTGCCATCGTGCCGGCCGCCATGCGGCGCAGCTCCTCGGTTGCCATATCGCAGAGCGCCCCCGCCGACGGACTCAGCGTGCGGCCTGCGACCTTCAGGATGCCGATATACCGGCTGACCACGGGTTCGGTCAGCGGGCGCACGGCGAGATTCAGGTCGGGGCGCTGCGCGACGCCCAGCCGGGGCACCGCGGACACGCCGAGCCCCCGCGACAGAAAGCCCATCATGGTGGACAGGTGCTGCACCTCGTAGGTCGCCCGGGGCATCAGCCCGGTGCCGTCGAGAGCGCGCTCGAGCTGGCGCTGGTTCGCTGTATCGACTCCCATGCGGATATAAGCGTATTCGCCGAGATCGCGCCACCGCACCGCGCGTCTTTCCGCCAGCGGATGGTCGGCATGGCAGACCAGCACGTAGGGGTCCTCGACGACCGGGGTGAAGTCCAGCTCCGGGCGCTCGTCGTCCTGCAGCGCGATGCCGAACTCGGCCTCGCCGGCCGCCACGGCTTCCGCGACCTTCGGCCCGACATCGTCGAACACGCGCACCGCGACGGAAGGATAGTCGTCGCTGAACCGCTCGATCGCGACGGGCAGCGCGTTATGCGCCACGGTCATGACCGCGGCCATCGACACCACGCCTGCCTTCTTCTGGATGACGTCCCGGATTTCGGCGACGGAACGCTCGTAGTCGCGCACCATCCGCTTTGCAGCCGGCAGGAATTCCTGGCCAACCACGGTCAGCCCCACCGTGCGCGACGTCCGGTCCAGAAGCCGCGCACCGAGCGCGTCCTCCAGCTTCTTCATCCGCCGCGACAGCGCCGACTGGGTCACCGACAGCTCGTCGGCGGCCCTGTTGAAGCTCTGCATTTCCGCCACCAGGACGAAGGCGCGAAAGTCTTCGAGACCGATCCGCATGGGGTCTTGTATTATGAGTAAAGATCATAGATCAAGGGTAAATTATGATTTTGTTTCCAAGGAAGAGGCTCCCATGCAACCGAATCGAAGGGGGCTCGATCACCATCACGGCTGGCGACGGCTTTCAGCTGGCCGCCTTTGCCGCGCGCCCGAGGAGCCGCAGCAAGGGCGGGCTGGTGATCCTCCAGGAAATATTCGGGGCGACCGACCAGCTCAAATCGGTGGCGCGCTCCTGTGCCCTGGACGGCTTCGACGCTGTTCTCCCGGCCCTTTTCGACAGGGCCGCACCTGACACCGTCGTCCCCTTCGACGACCCCGATGGCGGCCGCGCACTGGTGGGCAGGCTGGATCCCGAAAAGACGATGCTCGACATAGCGGCGGCGGCGAACGCAGTGGACGACGGGCGCGGCGTGTCCGTTCTCGGTTTCTGCTGGGGAGGCGGCCTCGCGCTGCGCGCGGCGACCGAACTCGATCTCAGGGCCGCGGTTTCCTACTACGGCACCAGACTTGCCTCGTTCCGGACAAGCCGCCCCGCTGCCCCCTGCTCTTCCACTTCGGTGAGACGGACATGATGAATACGCCGCCCGATCTGATAAAGGCGGTGCGCGCGGCGATCCCGGACGCGGAAAGCCATGTCTACGATGCGGGGCACGCTTTCGCCAACGACGCCCGCAAGACCTATGTCGCCGAGGCCGCCGCCGCCGCGCGCGTGCGCTCCCTGGCTTTCCTCAACGGGCATCACGAAATGGGCGCGGCGGCCTGAATGCCGTTGCGGCCGGGCGTCGAGGAGAGAAATAAGTTGGCCTCCGCCGGGAGGCACGTCTATTCTCGGCGCAATGATCGACGGCCGCAGTCGGCCACGGATAATACATCGTCAGGCAATACTTCCTGGGAGGAAAGACATCATGAAGCCTATCAAGTCCCTTGCCGTCGCCCTGGGCGCGGCTACTGCACTCGCGTTCGGCGCGGTCGCCACGCCGGCGGCCGCCGCCGATTTCAGCGGCAA
>WHSO01000091.1 GCA_009380075.1 Alphaproteobacteria bacterium
CTAATTAGGGCAGAAACAGGATTGATTGCACGGATGCCCCGATGCCGGGCGCCGGCGCCGACAGGACGATTCCGGAGCAGGAAAGGCGAAGCCGCGGGCAATGGTCCCACTACACCTCGCAGTCGTGCCGTAACGTTACGTCGACAGGGCCGGAGAAATATCGCGCAGCTCGGGGAGTGCCGCGTCCCGCTCCGACATTCACTATGGTCTCTTCGCTGAGACGCGTTCCATAGCCGCCGGCAAGTATTACGACCTTCATGTCATCGCCTCCCCGGAGTTGGCATCCACCCGGAAGATTCACCGCACAACACGTTCGCGGGTGAATCGGGATTCGCGGATTTCACCCGTTACGCCCCAGTGGCCGTACAACTGAATATTGAAGTTTTCGGGGGAAACGCACGTGGCCAAATTGTGATCGTTTACCCGGGTTTCACTGCGGGATTTGGTCACGCATGGATCACATGTCTTAACGCATTTCTTAACGCATTTCTTAACGCATGTTCGTGCCTCTTAACACATGTTCGCGACTCTTAACGCGTATTCTTAATGCATGTTCACGACGCGCGACGTTTTTGTGATCAATCGATGGCACCTCGGGATTCCACTTGGTCGGGAAGCGACACCGGGTCATAGATTCATTCCCGGGGAAGGGCGTATCGGAACGCTTGGGGGGTCATTTCGCGTAGAGCCAGCCGTTCGCCGACGGTGCGGACGCAAGGAACCTGGTTGGATTCAATGGAACCACCCCATCTCCCCCTCGTCAGTATTGTAACGCCCGTCCATAACGGTGCGGCGTACCTCGCGGAATGCGTCGAGAGCGTGACGATGCAGCGCGGTGTCGAGTTCGAGCACGTCATCGTCGACAATGCGAGCACCGATGACAGCCGAGCCATTGCCAACCGTTACGCGGAACGCGATCCTCGGATCCGAGTGGTCGAATGCGCGGACAAGCTGCCCATCATTGCGAACTGGAATCGCGCTCTCGGCTTCGCCTCCGAAGAAAGCACGTACGTTTGGGTATTGCCGGCGGATGATGCCTTGATAAAGGACGATGCGCTGGCCCGGATGGTTGCGGTCGCGGAGCGTCACCCCCGGGTCGCCGTCGTCGCCTCGCTGCGCCGTCGCGGCGGCAATATCCAGTGCCGCGGCCTTGATCCGGGCCGGGAGGCCTTCAACGGCCGTGAAATCGTGCGCCTGTTCATGCGCGAGGAAGTCTTTGCCTTCTCGCCGACGGGCAGCCTCTTCCGCCGCGATCTGATCGACGCACACAAGCCGTTCTATCCGGACCACTATCTGCACGCCGATCTGGCGGCGTTTTTCGAAGTCCTGGATCGCGTGGACTTCGGATTTGTCCACGACGTGTTGATGTTCTCTCGCGAGCATGACCAGTCGGTGACCGCCACCGTGGCGAACCGCAAGGGTTCGCAGTTTCGGGATGGACTGCTGATGCTGAAGGAATTCGGGCCGCGGTATTTCGAGCCCGACGAACTGGCCGAGATCGAGACGAGGTTCCTGCGCCGCTACTACCGCTTTCTGGTCCGCAGCGCCATCCTGCTGCGTGAACGACAGCTCTTCTCCTACCATGCGGAAGTGCTACACAAGGTCGGACGCTATCCCCGTGTCGGGGCCCTGACACGTGCCGCCATCGGTGAACTGGAACGGGCGATATTGCAGCCGTTTCTGGCCGTGGCGCACGTGCGTGCCCGGATCAACCTGTACGAGAACGGATCGTATATCTGGGACGATCAGGCTCCGAAGTGACGCCGGCCGCACGTGCTTCTAGGGTATCGCCGTCATGGAACAGACGGTCCTGCTTGGCACAGAGCATATCGATCAGGCGGCCGGCCGAAAGCTCCACGTCGTCATAAGTAGGGGCATCGTCCCGTCGCGCCTCGCGCGTCAGGCGGCACCCCTCGGCGATTGCCACCGGCAACAGGTTGTCCTTCCTCGCGAGATCCGCATTCTCGCAGATGCCTTAGGTCATGTAGCGCCCCATCCCGTCGAGCGTCCCCGGACGCGGCATCGACGATGATCATGCATGCCTTTCGATGCAGGGGCATCGCCCGAGGCGGTCGTTCATCCGAACAGTGCCGGTGAGTATCCGAGGCGGCTGTGATCTGTCTGCGCATTTTTTTCCGGCTGCCCGACACGGGGGTTACCGCATCGACGGACGGCACCCCAACCGCGGGTGGCTCCGACCCGGCCCAGGATGTCCCTGGTTGTCCTCCACCGAACGGCGCCAATTCTGTAATATTCTATGGGCCGGTATCACGGCGCCTTATCATCGCCCGGGAGTCCGGTGTGTCAAAAGTCAGGGTGGAATTTTTGGTTGCCTTGGTCACGACCGCGCTCCTCGGCAACATCGTCGGGTTTTTCGGCTTTCTGCATAGTTGGGGCAGCTGGGCATTCACCGGCGCCTATCTGATGCCGTTTGTCGTGACGGGACTTGTCGGCTGGGCACGGATCGAGTCCGACCATGCGCATCGCCGTCTCGGCCTTGCCAACTGGATTACGATCGCGCGTCTCGGCGTGGCGTGCCTGTTGTTCGGCCTCGTCGCGGACATCTCGCTCAGTGGCCGGGCGCTTGGTTTCCCGGCGGCGTGGACCGTTACCGCACTGGCGTTCGCCGGAATCGTCCTCGACGGCATCGACGGGTGGATCGCGCGGCGCAACAGGTTCGAGTCCCCGTTCGGCACCCGGCTCGACATGGAAGTGGACGCCTTCCTGATTCTCGTGCTGTCCGTGCTCGCGTGGCAGCTCGGAAAGGCGGGCCCCTGGGTCGTCCTGCTGGGCGCGATGCGCTACCTGTTCTGGATGGCGGGCCTTGTCTTCTCGCGATTCGCCGTTCCCTTGCCGGCGTCCTTCCGCCGCAAGGCCGCCTGTGTGGTTACGGGGATTATCCTGACCGTCCTAGTGGCCCCGGTGGTCCTTGCCCCTCTCAGCACCTGGCTCGCCGCGGGAGCGCTCGCCGTCCTCGGGTATTCCTTCCTGATGGACAGCCTGTGGCTTGTCCGCCGGACCGCGTCCGCGGCTTCCCGCCGCGGGTAACGGGCCCCACGGTCCCAACATGTCGGGACCGTGGGGCGATATGCTAAGAACAACGGCAAGGACCGGAGATTTCGAGACATGGACACGGCGTTGCAAACCGGGGCGAACGACGGGCGGATTCCCGCGCTGCGGGTCGTGCTCGCCATTGCCGTCCTCTACCTCATTCTCGCCGTTCCGGTTATTCCGGACGGCAGCGGGGCAAAGATACTCGTCGCCCTGCCGCCGGCGCTTCCCGTGCTCGTCCTCATTGCGGCCCTCGGGACAGGCAATTCGCGGCGCATGACCGTCGGCCTCGCGGCAGTACTCATCTGCTTCATTACGCTGTTCAAGGTCGCCGATGCGCTGACCTATTTCGTCTTTGCGCGTCCGTTCAACGCGTACCTGCATCTCTCTCTCGTCGCCGACGGCGTGCGTTTCCTGGGCAGCACGCTGGGCTCGATCGGAGCCACGGGCACCGTCGTCGCTGCCGTGGCCGCGCTCACCTGCGGCGGATTTGCGCTGTTCCGGCTCATGCGTATGCTCAACGATCCGGAACGCCCGCGTGCCCGTGTCCTGTCGTTGTATTGCGGCGGAGTCCTGGTCGCCGCATGGGCCGTCGCCGCCGCCGCGGACCTGCGTATCGGCACGCGGCCCGTGACCAAGGACCGCATCTTCACCGCCGCCTGGGAGCGGGTCCTCGAGCACCGCGACACGGCGCGCGACGTGCCGCTCTTCCGCGCCGCGGTGGAGGAAGACCCTTACGCTGACATTGCGCCGGACCGCCGCCTATCCGCCCTCAAGGGCAACGACGTCGTCGTGCTGTTCGTCGAGTCCTACGGCCGGGCCACGGTGGAAAGCCCGCTGTTCGCCCCGCGCATCGGGCTGCGGCTCGATGCTATCGGGAAACGGCTTGACCGGGCGGGCCTGACGACGGCAAGCGGATGGATGGCGTCGGCCACCTACGGCGGGCAGAGCTGGCTCGCCCACAGCACGCTCCTTTCCGGTCTGCGCATCGACCGCCAGACCCGCTACAAGGCATTGTTGGACAGCCGCCGGGCAACGCTCGCGCGCGACTTCCGCAACGCGGGCTGGCGCACCGTCCTGATGGCCCCCGCCATCGTGCGGTCCTGGCCCGACGCCGGCTTCTACGGCTTCGACCGCACCTACACGGCGCCGGACCTCACCTATCGCGGGCTGGCGCTCCATTACATGACGATGCCGGACCAGTACACCTTGTCGGCGCTGGCGCACCGCGAATTGTCCGCGAACCGGGATTCGGGAACCTTCGCCGTCGTGGCCCTGACCTCCAGCCACGCGCCATGGACGCCGATCCCTCTCCTCAAGCGCTGGGACGACATCGGCGACGGACGCGTCTTCGATGCCTCCGCCTTCACCGGTGCGCCGCCGGAAGCCGTGTGGAGTTCGTCCGCCACACTTCGCGGCGCCTATGCCGACTCCATCGCCTATGTGCTCGCCACCATCGAATCCTTCGTGATCGAAAAGACCGGCGGGAATGCGCTGGTGATCGTCTTGGGCGACCACCAGCCGCTTCCGTACGTCAGCGCCAACGCGCCAACGCGCGACGTGCCGGTCCATGTGATGTCGCGCAACGGCGCACTGGTCCGCGCGCTCGCGCCGGGCTGGCTGTCGCCGGGCATGCGTCCGGCCACGGCCGCGACGTCACTGCCGATGGAGGACTTTCGCGGCCGCCTGATCGAGACCTTCACCCCCGGCATCCCTCGCTCCGGGCCGGCGACGGCGGGAGCGCTGGGACAATGATGCGCCTGCTTGCAGAGATCCCTGCCGGTACCCGCTTTCCGTCCATCGGGACGGTTGCCGTGCTGCCCCTCGGCTCGGTCGAGGCCCACGGCCCCCACCTGCCGCTCGGCACCGACGGCTATATCGTCGAGGGGCTGCTGGACGCCGCAGCCGAACGCCTCGCCGGAGACCGCGTGACCGCACTGAGGCTGCCGCTTATGCCCATGGGCGTATCGGAGGAGCATATGGGCGCGCCAGGGACCCTGAGCCTCACCGCAGAACAGCTCATCGCGGCGATCGCGGCGGCAGGCGCCGGCGTGGTGGCCGCGGGCGTGTCCCGCTTGCTTCTCGTCAACGGCCACGGCGGCAATGTTTCCGCCGCCAATATCGCCGCCCTGAGGCTGAGGCGGAATCACGGCATGCTGGTTGCCAACCTGCACTGGCTCGACCTCGGATTGCCGGCGGACTTCGACCCTCCGGCGAACGTCACGGCCGATGTCCACGGCGGCTGGATCGAGACCTCGGTGATGATGCACCTGCGGTCCGACCTGGTGTCGTCCCGACTTCCCGCCGCGCGGCCGGCGCAGCCGCCGGCGCCGATCCTGTTCCCGACGGGGCCCGTCGCCTGGGGGTGGGAGATGGCGGACCTCGCCGGAGCGGATTACGCCGGCCGGCCCGACCTCGCCCGTACGGACATCGGCGCCCGCCTGGTTGCTCACGCGGCAGGCGCGCTTGCCCGCGCCATCAAAGTGATCGCGCTCGCCCCCTGGCCGCCCCCAACCGCACCAGAACCTTAGGCGCTATTCCCCGGCGGTACCGTTCAGCAGGTGCCCGGCGCGCGCTGCCTTGGTCGCCAGGTAATGGCAGTTGTACGGGTTTACCGCACCGAGAAGCCGCTGGTGATCGACTACGCGGATCGGCAGCCGGCCGAGGGATTCGATCTTGCTCGGGTTATTGGTCAGCAGCACGATCTTGTCGATGCCGAGGCATTCCAGCATCCGGCCGGCAAGATCGTAGCGCCGCTCGTCGGCACCGTAGCCGAGGATGGCGTCGGAATCGATGGTGTCGAACCCCTGCGCCTGGAGGGCGTAAGCCCTGATCTTGTTGGACAGGCCGATGCTCCGGCCTTCCTGGTCGAGGTACAGAAGAACGCCGCCACCGGCGGCGGCGATCTGGCGCACCGCCAAGCGTAACTGTTCGCCGCAGTCGCATTTTAGGCTGGCGAACAGGTCCCCGGTCAGGCAGGCGGAATGAATGCGGGTCAGCACGGGGTCGCCGGGATCGGGCCGGCCGATCTTCAGGGCAACCTGTTCGCGCAACCCGTCTCCCGTGTTGAAGACCACGAATTCAGTCTCGACACTGTCCTCGAGCGGCACGCGCGCACGGGAAACGATGCGCATGTCCCGCGCGCATATGCTGTCGTAGGCGCGAACGTCGGACGCCTCGACGCGCGCGATGGCAGCCGACACATCGGCCTCGGCGGAGAACACGGCCGCCGACGGCAGGAGGAACGTGCGGCGGACGAGATCGAGAGCCGCCGATTCGAGCGGCGAAGCCGGATGTGCGGGACGGGGCCGCGGAGTCGCCGCGATACCGTAGACGAATGCAGCGATATCGGAGGCATCGCATCCGCCGAGGGACAGTGCGACGGCATCGCCCGCCCGCACCGCGATCCCGAGGTGGCGCGCGCGCGGCTCCGGGACGACCAGCGCCGCGTCGCCGCGGACGGCCAGAGCGGCAAGCGTCTTGGGATCAACCGCCTCGGCTGCGATCACCACGATGTCGGCAGCGCCCGCGCCGAGAAGGACCGGCCGACCGGCGCGAAGCTCGGCGATCGCGCGCTCGACGGCCACCCGGCGGCGATTACCGATCAACCTTGCCAACCTCGCAAAATCCTGTGAGATTTTTTTGCGGCGCGGGGATTTTCCCCCGGATTGAGAAGCGACACCGACAGCCATGGCCGACTCCTTGTTATCGTTTCCGCCCGAGGTCGCCCCCGAGGATTGGGACACCATTCTGCACGCGGCGGGAAACCCCGAACAATATGGCGCATTGCGTGAATCGCCCCTCGCGCGGATTTATTCTCCGCTCATAAACGTGTCGGATTTGGGGCGCCCCTTTCTCTTCGGTCAACTCGGACAGTCCCTCGACGGGCGGATTGCGACGCCCACGGGAAAATCGCATTTCATCAATAGCTTAGAGGCCATTCGGCACCTCCACCGGTTGCGGGCGCTGGCCGATGCGGTGATCGTCGGCGTCGGCACCGCCATTGCCGATGACCCGCAGCTTACCGTGCGCCACGTGCCGGGCCCAAATCCGGCGCGGGTGATCATCGACCCGGCCGGCCGGCTGCCGGCGACGGCGCGTTGCCTGCGCGACGACGGCGCCCGGCGCATCGTCCTGCAGGGCAAAGTCGTCCCCCGACCGCCGGGAATCGAGGCCCTGACCCTGCCCGCGGACGGCGGCAGGATCGAGCCTGCGGCCATTATTGACGCCGTAGGCGGCCTCGGGTTCCGTCGGATCCTCGTCGAAGGCGGCGCCGACACGGTGTCGCGCTTCCTCGATGCGCAGCTCCTGGATCGCCTGCACCTGCTGGTTGCACCCCTGATCATCGGCTCCGGACCCATCGGAATCTCCCTCAGCGTCATCGATGGTCTCGCCGATGCACTGCGACCACGCCACGCAATCTACCGTTTCGATGACGGTGATCTGCTGATTGACTGCGACTTCAGCCACGTTGAAGGTGCGCCATGACCGCAACCAATCCTCCGATTGCCTACACGGCAACCCACAAGTTCCTGCATTGGCTGATCGCCTTGCTAGTGATCAGTGCGGTGATCATGGGCATTGCCATGGTCAATGTCGGCCGCGGCACGGTACAGAACGTGCTGTTCGACCTCCACCGATCCGTCGGTGCACTGGTCCTTGCGCTTGCCGGAATGCGTCTCGTGTGGCGCTTGCTGCACCCGGTACCGGCCCCTGTGCCGGGCCTTGCGCCCCTCCAGGCGCTCGCCGCGCGGGCCGTTCACGTGGCGCTCTATGCGCTTTTGTTCGCGATGCCGATGCTCGGCTGGGCCGGAACGTCGGCGTTCGGGGCGAAGATCATGGTGTTCGGGCTGTTCGAACTGCCGCCGATCCTGGCCCGCGACCGCGCCCTTTCGGCGACGTTGCTCGGCATTCACGGCTGGACCGGCTTCGCCTTCGCCGGCCTGTTCACGCTCCATGCGGCGGCGGCGCTACATCATCATTTCATCCGCAAGGACGCGACCCTGCGCCGGATGCTTCCCTCACGCTGGTCAAGGGGTTAAGCCGCGCCCTCGGGAGGGGGCGCCGCGAACAGGTCGACGTGTCCGATGGTCAGGGTCTCGGCCTCGTTGCGGGCGAAGTCGCGCCATTCGGAGATGTCCGGCGGAGTCAGAAGGGCCGTTTCCGCCACCGCCGCGGCGATGCCGTCGACCACCTCTGCCCGCAGCGCGCTCCCCTGCGCGAGATGCCAGGGACTTTCCCCCTCGACACAGCGGTAGCCGTGCGCGGCGAAGGCGCGCACGAGACCGCGGGCGGTCCCGGGGCCGGCGGCGATGCCGAGCCCCTTGTCGCGCTTCTGATGCGCGGCGAAAGCGGCCGCCACCGGGGCGTCGAGCCGGTGGCCGGGCGCGCAGCGGATCATGCCGTCGAAGGTGAGCATCGCGAGGAGCGCGACAGAGCTACGGGCCAGCGTCCGGGCAAGCCCTTCGATCCAGTCGATGGAGGTGAGGTCGAACAGCGCCGAGGCGGTGACGAGGTCCGTGTCCTGCAGGTCGTCCGGCAGCCCGCGCGCCAGATCGTGCCGGCGGAACCGCACCCGCAGCGACCGGCCCGCGAGGTCGAGGACGATGTCCCCGTCCGTGTCCCGCGCCTCGGGATCCCGGGACAAGAGCTTCCGAGCCGTCGCGAGACCGTCCGGGTCGTGATCGACCAGTGTCCAGTCCTGCACCGGCAGCAGCAGCCCGTGGAGCGCACGCAGCGTCGCCCCGGTCCCGGCACCGATGTCGACGATGCGCAGGTCCTGCCGACCGCAGAACGCCGCCGTGCAGGCCGCGAGGACGTCCGGATTGCGCGCGGCGCGGTCGGCGGGCTCCCGCAGGGCGAGCCATCCCGGAGAGAAACCGGCGCTCATCGGCGTTCCTCGGCCAGGACGCCGGCAATGATGCGCGCGGTCTCGCGCCAGGAGGGAAATCCGGCAGCATACTTGTGGGCGGCGTCGGCCATTGCCCGGCGCAGGGGCTCATCCGTCAGCAGGCGGCGCAGCGCCTCGGCGAGGGCGAGCTCGTCGTCGATGTCCACGAGGATGCCCGCATCGGCAGGCACCGTGTCCGCCGCGGCGCCGGCCCGGCAGGCGACGACGGGCAGGCCGTGGGTAAGGGCCTCGGCGAAAACCATGCCGTAGCCCTCGTAGCGGGATGGCAGGACGAAGAGGTCGGCCCCATGGTAGGCCATGGCCAGGGCGGCATCGTCGAGCGCGCCCCTGAGCGAAATACGGGTGCCGAGGCCGGTACGGGCGATCCGGCGTTCCAGCGCGCGCGCCGTCGCCGGCTCGCGGTCGAGGCAGCCGACGACGACGCTGCGCCACGGCAGGTCACGGATGCGCGCGAGCGCGCCGACGAGGACATCGTGTCCCTTGCGCGGGATCACGGCGC
>WHSO01000067.1 GCA_009380075.1 Alphaproteobacteria bacterium
TGGCGGGGCGGCTGCCGGCGCTGCCGGGCACGGCGGCGACCATGGGCGACTGGTCGGATCACCTGACCACCGTCTTCCCCGAGGTCCGGCTCAAGCGCTACCTCGAGATGCGCGGCGCCGACGGCGGGCCGTGGCGGCGCATCTGCGCCCTGCCGGCGCTGTGGACCGGGCTCCTCTACGACCCGGGCGCCCTCGATGCGGCCTGGGACCTGTGCAAGGACTTCACCCTGGAGGAGCACGAGTACCTGCGCCGCGAGGTGCCGCGCCAGGCGCTCCGGACGCCGTTCCGCGGCCGTCCGCTGCTGGCGCTGGCGCGCGAGGTGGTGGCCCTGGCGCGCGCCGGGCTCAACGCGCGCGGCGTGCTCGACGCGACCGGCACCAACGAGGCCTATCACCTCGAAACCCTCGAGGACATCCTGCGCCGCGAAACGACCCCGGCGGAAATGAAGCTCGATCTCTACCACGGCCGCTGGAACGGCTCGGTCGATCCGCTCTATTCCGAATACGCCTACTGACGCCGGGCCTTGGGCCTCAGGCGCGTGTTGAACCAGCGCACGGCGTCGTCGAAATCCAGTTGGCCGCGAGCGGCCGTCAGGATGAGTTCTTCGATTTCGCGATTGAGCGCTTTTTCCGATGCGCCCGCCCATCGGTACCCGCTCCGGCTTATAAGGAGATGGGTAAGGATGAGCGTTGTACGTTTGTTGCCGTCAGCAAAGCCGTGGTTGCGCGCCATGGATTCCACGAGAGCGGCGGCTTTACGGGCGATGGAGCGGTAATAGCCTGTATACGGACGTCCGAGCGCGGAAAGTATAGAAGCCTCGTTGATTATTCCGGGCAGGCCGCCGAATAGTATCGCTATATCATGCGCCTCTTCCGCGTCGTCCCAGGTAAGACGGTAGTGCCTACTTCTTGGCAAGGCTGGTCAGAGCCGGCTTAAATTTTTTAGCCGCGTTAGCTATCACTACGGAAGACTTTCCGCTTCCCCTTTTTAGTTTGAGGCTGGAAACTTTTGTCGGCGCGTCAGAGCGACGAGCGCCCCTTGGTGCCTCGTGTTTACCAGACTTACTGGCGGATTTTACTTCACTCATAACAACGTCTCTCACGCGCAAACCATAGGCGCGTAGGTTGGGTCACTGCGAACTCAGGAGCAAGATGCCACAATACGAAGATTTCGTACAGATTGGTCTAGGCATGCTCAATATTCCAGCGTCAGCGTGCCGTCCTCGACGCGCCAGGCGCGGAAGCGTTCCAGGGTCGAGATGCCGAGCAGCGACGTGCCCAGCGGCGCGCCGTTGACCGACGCCCGCACGTCGCGGAATTCGACCGGCCCGAACGCGATGCGCGCGACGCTGACCCGCGCCCCGCGCACGGTGCCGTTGGCGGTACGGAAGCTCTCGCTGAAGCTGAGTTGCCGCGGGTCGATTCCGATACGCACGGCGTCGCGCGGGTCGAGCACCGTGGTCGTCGCGCCGGTATCCACCAGGAAGCGGACCTCCACGTCGTTGACCAGCGCCCGCATGTAGAAATGCCCGTCGTCGGCGCGCCGCACGCGGATCGCCCCCTGGGTGGCGCGGATGCGGTCGGGCACCAGTTCGGCGGCGATGCGATTCCAGGCGCGCTCGGCCTCGAAGCGGTAGGAATAGACGAGCACCAGCCCGGCGCCGAGCGCCAGCCAGATGAACGCGGCGCCCAGCGTCGTCCGCAGCCCCATGCGCCGGCCGTGAATTACGCCGGCGCCGATCAGCGCTGCGAGCACGACGCCGTGCAGGAGGAGCGCGCCCACGGCGTGGTCGTCGGGCAGGCGCCCGCTGCCCGAGGCGAGCCACGCCACCAGCGCGCCCAGCGCGGCGAGCAGGATGAAGAACCAGGCCCAGGGTCCGAGGAACCGCGGGCGAAGGCGGGGAGACGGCAAGATCGTGCGTCCTGCGACGGACGGGCCGCGGTCAGGCGGCGGTGCCGCCGACGGTCAGCGCCGCGATCTTGAGGGTCGGCTGGCCGACTCCCACCGGCACGCCCTGGCCGTCCTTGCCGCAGGTGCCGATGCCGGGATCGAGCGCCATGTCGTCGCCGACCATGGCAATCCGCGTCAGCGCGTCGGCGCCGTTGCCGATCAGCGTCGCGCCCTTGACCGCGGGACCGACCTTGCCGTTCTCGACCAGGTAGGCCTCCGAGGCCGAGAACACGAACTTGCCGGAGGTGATATCGACCTGGCCGCCGCCGAAGTTGACCGCATAGAGGCCCTTTTTCACGCTGGCGATGATCTCGTCCTTCCCGTGCTTGCCGTTGAGCATGTAGGTGTTGGTCATGCGCGGCATCGGCCGGTGGGCGAAGTCCTGGCGGCGGCCGTTGCCGGTCGGCTTCATGCCCATGAGGTGGGCGTTCATGCGGTCCTGCATGTAGCCGACGAGGATTCCGTCCTCGATCAGGGTGGTGGCGCTCGACGGCGTGCCTTCGTCGTCGACGGTGAGCGAGCCGCGCCGGTCGGGCAGCGTGCCGTCGTCGATCACGGTGACGCCGGGCGCCGCGACGCGTTCGCCCAGCATTCCGGAGAACACGGATGTCTTCTTGCGGTTGAAATCGCCCTCGAGCCCGTGGCCGATCGCCTCGTGCAGCAGGATCCCCGGCCAGCCGGGGCCGAGCACCACTTCCATCTCTCCTGCCGGCGCCGGCACCGCGTCGAGCTTGACCAGCGCCTGGCGCAGAGCCTCGTCAGCGGCGTGGCGCCAACTCGCGGCGGCGATGAAGCGGCCGTAGCCCTCGCGCCCGCCGGTGCCGAAACTGCCGGTTTCCTGCCTGTCGCCGTCGCCGGCCATGACCGAGACGTTGAGCCGCACCAGCGGCCGCACGTCGGCGACGCGCTCGCCGTCCGCGCGCAGGATCTCGACCACCCGCCATTCGCCGGTGAGCGACACCATGACCTGGCGCACGCGCGGGTCCCTGGCGCGCAGGTAGGCGTCGATATCGGCGAGCAGCCGGGTCTTGGCCTCGAAGGCGACCTCGTCCAGCGGGTTGGTCGTGCCGTAAAGCGCCCGGTTGGTGCCCGGCGGCGGCAGCGCCAGCGTGCCGGTGTGGCCGCGAGTCACCGCGCGCACGGTATCGGCGGCGCGCTTGAGCGCAGCGTCGGACAACTCCGACGCGTGGGCGTAGCCCGTCGCCTCGCCGGCGATGGCGCGCAGGCCGAAACCCTGAGTCGTGTCGAAATTGGCGGCGCGCAGGTGGCCGTCGTCCCAGGCAAAGCTTTCCGACAGCGCGTATTCGAGGAACAGCTCGCCGTCGTCGGCGCCGTCGAGCGCGCGGGAAAGTTCCGCCTCCGCCCCGTTGCGGGTCAGGTCGGTCGGACCGAAGAACAGTTTTTCGGCGGTTTCGAGATTGGACATCGACGGTTTCCTTTCGTTGGCGCGGTTCCCCGACATTTGGGGTCGGGCGGCGCGATTGCCAAGGGCTGAGCCATCATACGATGCCTCCGGCGCCGGGGAAACGAACGCGCGAATGCGGCGCAGAAACAGCCTTCCGACGGCGCCACGCGGGCGCGGCGGACAACTTTCCGATCACGCCCGTCGGCCCCGATTCTTGGGTTGTTCGGACCCGCGTCGGTGGTGTAGTTTGCGCGTGCCTGAGGGGTATACCCCTTCGTACATTAGGTGTATTTTCAGCTGAATTCAGGCAGGAAAATCAGAATGCGTTGTGTTCGTATCCTTGCGTCGGCCGCAGCTCGCACCGCTGCGGTCATGACCGTGCTTTGCGGTGCCACCACGGCCGCCCTTGCCCAGACGGCGAAGCCCTGGCAACTCGGCTTCCAGGACCCCGTCACGCCGGTGGCCGAAAACATCGATGCGTTCCACGACCTCCTGCTGGTCATCATTACGGCGATCACGGCGTTCGTCCTTCTGCTGCTCCTCTACGTGGCTGTACGCTTCAACTCCCGGGCGAATCCGACACCGTCGCGGGTGACCCATCACACGACGATCGAGGTGTTGTGGACCGTTGTCCCGATCATGATTCTTGTGGTGATCGCGATCCCGTCGTTCAAGCTGCTCTATTTCGGGGATCGCACGGCCACCCCCGAGATGACCCTCAAGGTCACCGGCCACCAGTGGTACTGGTCCTACGCCTATCCCGACTACGGCAACGTATCCTTCGACAGCCTGATGGTGCCGACGGACCAGTTGAAGCCGGGCCAGGTGCGGCTACTCGAGGTCGACAACCGCGTCGTCGTTCCGGTCGACACCAACGTCCGCGTGTTGCTCACCGCCGACGACGTGCTGCATTCCTGGGCGGTTCCCGCCTTCGGCATCAAGACCGACACGATTCCCGGCCGCCTCAACGAAACCTGGTTCCGCGTCACCAGGACCGGGACCTACTACGGCCAGTGCTCCGAGCTCTGCGGCGTCAACCACGGGTTCATGCCGATCGCCATCGACGTCGTGTCAAAGGATGCGTTTTCCCAGTGGATCGCGGAAAAGAAGAAGACGGCGGGCCTGACGGCTCCGGCGCAAGCGGACTCTGTTGACGTTGCCCACCGCGCGGACGTCACCGCGCGCGGCAATCGATGAAGTGAAAGGTCAGTCATGAGCGATCATTCTGTGGCGGCACACGGCGACGGCCATACCCCCCACGGCCTCAAGCGTTACCTCTATTCCACGAATCACAAGGACATCGGCACGATGTACCTGGTCTTTGCCGTGGTCTCGGGCCTGATCGGGGGCGCGTTCTCCGTCATCATGCGGATGGAACTGCAGGATCCGGGCATGCAGGTGCTGGGCGGCGACAACCAGTTCTTCAACGTGCTGATCACCGCGCATGGCCTGCTGATGATCTTCTTCATGGTCATGCCGGCGTTGATCGGCGGCTTCGGCAACTGGTTCGTGCCGCTGATGATCGGCGCGCCCGACATGGCCTTCCCGCGCATGAACAACATCTCGTTCTGGCTGCTGATCCCGGCGCTTCTGCTGCTGGTCACCTCGGCCCTCATCAGCGGCGGGGCCGGCACCGGCTGGACCGTCTATCCGCCGCTGTCATCGGCCACGGGCCATCCCGGCGCCAGCGTCGATCTGGCGATCCTCAGCCTGCACCTCGCCGGCGCGTCGTCCATCCTTGGCGCCATCAACTTCATCACCACCATCTTCAACATGCGCGCGCCGGGCATGACGCTGCACAAGATGCCGCTGTTCGTGTGGTCGGTGCTGGTGACGGCGTTCCTGCTGGTGCTGGCGCTGCCGGTGCTGGCCGGCGGCATCACCATGCTGCTGACCGACCGCAACTTCGGCACGGCGTTTTTCGACGCCTCCAAGGGCGGCGACGCGCTGCTGTTCCAGCACCTGTTCTGGTTCTTCGGCCACCCCGAGGTGTACATCATCATTCTGCCGGGATTCGGGATCATCAGCCAGGTCGTCTCCACCTTCTCGAAGAAGCCGGTGTTCGGCTATCTCGGCATGGCCTATGCCATGGTCTCGATCGGCTTCATCGGCTTCATCGTGTGGGCCCATCACATGTATACCGTCGGCATGGCGGTCGATACCCGCGCGTATTTCGTCGCCGCGACGATGGTGATCGCGGTGCCCACCGGGATCAAGGTCTTCTCCTGGATCGCCACCATGTGGGGTGGCTCGATCTCGTTCAAGGCGCCGATGCTGTTCGCGGTGGGATTCATCGCCCTGTTCACCGTCGGCGGCGTCACGGGGGTGGTGCTGGCCAACGCGGGCGTGGACGTCGCCCTGCACGACACGTATTACGTGGTGGCGCATTTCCACTACGTCCTGTCGCTCGGTGCCGTGTTCGCGATTTTCGCCGGGTTCTACTACTGGATTCCCAAGATGTCCGGGCGGCCGTATCCGGAGGGGCTCGCCAAGTTGCAGTTCTGGACCATGTTCATCGGCGTCAACCTGACGTTCTTCCCGATGCACTTCCTCGGCCTCGCGGGCATGCCGCGGCGCATCCCCGACTATCCGGACGTGTTCGCGGGGTGGAATTACGTCGCCTCCATCGGCTCCTACATCAGCGCCGCGAGCGTGCTGATCTTCCTGGTGGTGGTGTTGCGCACCTTCACCACCAAGGAGCGCGTCGGCGCGAATCCGTGGGGCGAGGGCGCGACGACGCTGGAATGGACGGTGCCGTCGCCGCCGCCGTTCCACACCTTCTCGGAATTGCCCAGGGTCAGCTAGGCCGGAAAGACGGGACACGACGCGATGTCGCAGACGGCGATCGAGACGAAGCGGACGGGCGCTGCTGCGGAAGGCGATGTCGCGTCTTCCGCCGGCGATTTCGTCGCGCTGCTGAAGCCGCGGGTGATGTCGCTGGTGCTGTTCACCGGGCTTGCCGGGATGGTGGCGGCGCCAGGCCAGATCCATCCGGTCCTGGCGGTGACGGCGCTGATCTGCATCGCCGTCGGCGCCGGGGCCTCGGGCGCCATCAACATGTGGTACGACCGCGACATCGATGCGGGCATGACCCGCACCATGAACCGTCCGATCCCCGCCGGCCGGGTCGCCCCGGCCGATGCGCTCGGCTTCGGCGTCACGCTGGCGGTCGGCTCGGTCGCGGTCATGGGGCTCGGCGTCAACTGGGTGGCGGCGGGGCTGCTGGCGCTGACCATCGGCTTCTACGTCTTCGTCTACACCATGTGGCTGAAGCGGCGCACGCCGCAGAACATCGTCATCGGCGGTGCCGCCGGCGCCTTCCCGCCGATGATCGGCTGGGCCGCGGTCACCGGCGACCTCGCCCTTATGCCCGCCCTGCTGTTCGCCATCATCTTCTTCTGGACGCCGCCGCATTTCTGGGCGCTGTCGCTCTACAAGGCGGGCGAATACGCCAAGGTGGGCGTGCCGATGCTGCCGGTGGTCGCCGGCGAGGCCGAGACGCGCCGCCAGATCGTCATCTATTCCTTGATCCTGGTGCCGCTGACTCTGGTGCCCTGGGGCCTCGGCCTCGTGTCGCTGATCTACGGCGCGCCGGCCGCCCTGCTTGGCGCCGTGTTCATTGCCGGGGCGCTGCGCGTCGCGCGGGAGAAATCGGAAGCCGCCGCCCGGGCTCTGTTCGCGTTTTCGATCCTCTACCTGTTCCTGCTGTTCGCGCTGGTTATTGCCGATGCGTTGGCGGGGCCGTGGTTCCGGGGAATCTAGATGATGGCGGCGGAAGGAAAGGAACCGAACAGGATGCAGGTCGGCGGCGGCGGAGTTGCATCGGAGATGCACCGCAGGCGGCGCGGGCGCAACATCGCCCTCTCGTTGGTGCTCGGCGCGCTGGTGGTGCTGTTCTACGTCATCACCATCGTCAAGATGAGCGGCGGCGGCTGATGGCGGCACGACGCACATCGGGCGGGGCGCGCAATGCCCTCGTTGCCGCGGCCGTCGTGGCCGTGGTGGCGGGCATGGTCGGCATGAGTTTCGCGGCGGTGCCGCTCTACCGCCTGTTCTGCCAGGTCACCGGCTTCGGCGGCACCACCCAGATCGCTGGCCAGGTCGCCCGCGCGCCGGCGGGCGGAGCGGAGGGCCGCACCATCCGGGTGACGCTGGACGCGACCGTGAATTCGGGCCTGCCGTGGTCGTTCCGGCCAGAGACGCCCTTCGTCGACCTCAAGGTCGGCGAGCAGACGCTGGTGAACTACGTGGCGCGCAACCTTTCGGACAAGGCGGTGACCGGCGTCGCGACCTTCAACGTGACGCCCCACAAGATCGGCGCCTACTTCGACAAGATTCAGTGCTTCTGCTTCACCGAGCAGACGCTGAAGCCGGGCGAACGCGTCGTCATGCCCGTGGTGTTCTTCGTCGATCCGGCCATTGCCGGGGACCGAAACGCCGACGATGTCACCGATATCGTCCTGTCCTATACGTTTTTCCGTGCGGAGGCCCCGGACCCCGGTCGCCGCGAGGTGCGCGCGCCGGCATCCCCGGCCGCGCCCGCCAATCCCCTGTAAACCGTTGACCGTAACGTAAGAGTAGAGGAACCGATTTCCATGGCCAGTGCAGACACCGGGCACGTGCCGCAAGGCATGCCTTCGCATGACACGACGGAAGGCGCGCATTCGCACGACACGCACGAGCAGAAGCATCCCTACCACCTCGTCGATCCGAGCCCGTGGCCGTTGCTCGGTGCCATGGCGGCGCTGCTGGCGGCGGGCGGCGCCGTCGCCTGGATGCATGGCGGGCCGGTCTGGTTCATGGTGGCAGGCTTGGTCTCGATCCTCTACGTCATGGCGCGCTGGTGGATGGACGTCGTCGACGAAGGCGAACGCCAGGGCCACCACAACAAGGTGGTGCAGATCGGCCTGCGCTACGGCATGGCACTGTTCATCGCCTCCGAGGTGATGTTCTTCGCCGCGTTCTTCTGGGCCTTCTTCGGCGCCAGCCTGTTTCCGACCGAGGCCATCGGCAAGGTCTGGCCGCCGAAGGGCATCGAGACCTTCGACCCGTGGGACCTGCCGTTCCTCAATACGCTGATCCTTCTGACCTCGGGCGTGACCCTGACCTGGGCGCACCATGCGCTGATCGAGAACCAGCGCCGGGACGTGATCCGCGGCCTCGTGCTGACCATCGCGCTGGGCCTTATCTTCACGGGCGTCCAGGCCTACGAATATTCCCACGCCGCCTTCGGTTTCACCGAAGGCATCTACGCGTCGACCTTCTACATGGCCACCGGCTTCCACGGGTTCCACGTCATCGTCGGCACGACCTTCCTGTGCGTCTGTCTCGGCCGTGCCCTCAAGGGCCATTTCAAGCCCGATCACCATGTCGGCTTCGAGGCGGCCGCCTGGTACTGGCACTTTGTCGACGTGGTCTGGCTGTTCCTGTTCGTCTGCGTCTACTGGCTCGGCGGCAAGTGACCGGGAACCGGGCCGCGGGCGATGCCTGACGCGCCGCGCCCGCCGGTTTCCATGTGGCGGGCGGGGCTGCTGTGCCGCTGCCCGGCCTGCGGGAAGGGGCCACTCTTTACCGGTTTTCTCACCGTCGCGCCGCGCTGCCGCGCATGCGGCGAAGACCTCGCCGCCTGCGAGCAGGGCGACGGTCCCGCCGTGTTCGTCATCCTCATTCTGGGTTTCATCATCACCGGCGCCGCGCTCGTGGTCGAGGTGATGTTCTCGCCGCCCTACTGGCTCCATGTGGCGATCTGGCCGCCGCTCATACTCGGTGGGGCCCTTGCCATGCTGCGCCCGTTCAAGGGCGTTCTGGTGGCAACCCACTTTCGCCACCGGCGGGGACATGTCGAACGCTAAACCGGTGTTCACGATTGCCGCGGTCGTCGCCGCCTTTGCATTGCTCATCGGCCTCGGCACCTGGCAGCTCGCGCGGCGGGCGGAAAAACAGGCCCTCATCGCCCTGATCGAGTCCCGGATGGCGGCGCCTCCGGTCCCGCTTCCCGCGGTGATCGGGGACGCGGCCGCCTTCGACTACCGCCGCGTGGTCGTTGCCGGACGCTTTCTTCACGGCAAGGAGATGCGCGTTCTCAACCGCGTCCTCGACGGGCGGGCGGGTGTGCATGTGGTGACGCCGCTGGCGCGCGACGGGGCCACCGCCGTGCTGGTCAACCGCGGCTGGGCGCCCGGCGATCATGCGACTCCGGTACTGCCGCTTGCGGGTGCTGGCGGGGAGCGGGTCACCGTCACCGGCATTGCCCGGGTGCCGCGCCCGCCCGGGCCCTTCGTGCCGGCCAACGCCCCGGCGCGCGGCCTCTGGTACGCCCTCGACATCGCGGTCATGGCGGCCGCCCGGGACCTCGGCCCGGTTGCGCCGGTCGTCGTCTGGGCCGATACCGCGCCCGGGGATGCCGGAGGGTATCCCCGGGGCGGGCAGGCGCCACCGATGCCACAGGACAATCATCTGTCCTATGCGCTGACGTGGTATTCTCTCGCGCTCGCGCTGGCGGTCATCGTCGTGATCGCCCGCCGCCGCGCTCCGCGCGGCTAAACTCAAGACAGGCGGCTTCGCCGCCGCTGCCCGACGCCAAGACCATGACCGGAAACCGCACCGCCTATCAGGAGCTCGAGGAGCGCTTTGCGCGCCGCGCCAAGGTTCGCGACGTGATCGACCTCCTCCACTGGGACGCCGCGACCATGATGCCCGACGGTGGCGCCGAGGCGCGGGCGGGCCAGCTCGCCACCGTCAAGGGGCTGGTGCACGAGATGATGACCGATCCCGCCCTCGGCGACTACCTCGACGCCGCGGCCGAGGACCGCGCCCTCGACGCCTGGCAGCAGGCCAACCTGCGCGAGATGCGCCACGCCTGGGTCAGGGCAAACGCCGTCGACCGCCGCCTGGTGGAGCGGATGTCGGACGCCAGCCTGCGCTGCGAGATGATATGGCGTGAGGCCAAGGCCAAGGCGGATTACGCCATGGTCCGTCCGGCACTCGAGGATGTCCTCGCCCTGGCGCGCGAACGCGCCGGACAGCTTGCCGCGGCGCTCGGCCTCGATTCCTACGATGCGCTGCTCGACGGCTACGAGCCAGGGGTTCGTGCCGAGGACATCGACGCCGTGTTCGCCGACCTCGCCCGTTTCCTGCCGGACTTCATCGGCCGGGTCCTCGACCGCCAGGCCCGCAAGCCCCTGCCGCTCGCCCTCGACGGGCCGTTCGACCTCGGCGCCCAGCGCCGGCTCTGCCGTTGCCTGATGCAAGCGGTCGGCTTCGATTTTCGTCACGGGCGGCTCGACGAAAGCCACCACCCGTTCTGCGGCGGCGTGCCCGACGACGTACGTGTGACCACGCGCTACGAGGCCGACGATTTCATGCCCGGCATCATGGGCGTCCTGCACGAAACCGGCCACGCGCTCTACGACCAGGGGCTACCCGCGGAATGGCGCCACCAGCCGGTGGGCGAGGCGCGCGGCATGTCCATTCACGAAAGCCAGTCGCTGATCATCGAGATGCAGGCCTGCCGTTCGCGCGACTTCATCGGCTTCGCCGCGCCGCTGATGCGCGAGGCCTTCGGCGGAACCGGGCCGGCGTGGGAACCGGACAACATCCACGCGCATTACATCCACGTGGAACGTTCCCTCATCCGCGTCGATGCCGACGAGGTGACCTATCCCGCCCATGTCATCCTGCGCTATCGCCTGGAGCGGGCGCTGATCGCGGGGGACATGACGCTCGCCGACCTGCCGGCGGCCTGGAACGACGGCATGACGGAACTGCTCGGCCTGCGCCACCCAACGACGCGCTCGGGTGCCTGCAGGACCTTCACTGGTACGCGGGCTCGTGGGGCTATTTCCCCACCTATACCCTTGGCGCCATGAGCGCGGCCCAGTTGTTCCAGGCCGCGCGCCGGGCGGTGCCCGAAATTCTGGCGGCGCTGGCCCGCGGCGATTTCCGCCCGCTGCTGGGCTGGCTGCGGACCCATGTCCACGGCAAGGGGTCGTTCCTGTCGACCCGGGACCTCCTGGCCGAGGCCACCGGCCGGCCGCTGGACCCCAGGGCGTTTGAGGCCCATCTGGAGGAGCGTTATCTTGCTTGAGCGGGTCCCGGCGGCCAGAGCATGTTTCCCTGGAATTGAATCGCTCCAGCGGTGCGCCTTCGGGACAAGGTCGAGGGATCCGGCGACGGGCGTAGCCGGGCTACGGCCGAGCCGGAGCCCGACGGATTTGGCGCGAAGGCGCCCGCCCCTCCGGGTTTGCGAGCGGTGGGCGCCCGTTTTGTCGAACGGCTGGCCCGATGTCGCGCATCGCGCGGCGCCGTCCTCCGCGCGGATCGCCACGCCGCTCGCCAAACGGAGCCGGTTCAATTCCAGGGAAATATGCTCTAGTCTCTAGCCGCGGGGCTATGGCGGTTTTCAGGGCCCAAGACGGCCTTCTGGAGGAAGTTCCGTTGCGTTACGTATCGACCAGGGGGCAGGCGTCCGTCCTCGACTTCGCCGATGCCATGCTCGCCGGCCTGGCACGGGACGGCGGACTCTACGTCCCCGAATCCTGGCCCACCCTCGCCCCCGGGGAGATCCGCGCGCTGGCAGGCGTGAGCTATGCCGAGGCCGCCTACCGAATCACCCGCCCGTTCGTCGGCGATTCCATCGATGCGAAAACCTATCGCGCCATCGTCGACGCGACCTACGCGAACTTCACCCATGCGGCGGTGGCGCCGCTGAAGCAGCTTGCACCCAACCTGTGGCTGCTTGAGCTTTTTCACGGGCCGACGCTGGCGTTCAAGGACTACGCCATGCAGCTCCTGGGCAACCTGTTCAACCACGTGCTGACGGCGCGCGGGCGGCGGGTGACCATCGTCGGCGCGACGTCGGGGGATACCGGCTCCGCCGCGATCGAAGCGTGCAAAGGCCACGACGCCATCGACGTCGTCATCCTGTACCCCCACAACCGGGTGTCCGAGGTCCAGCGCCGTCAGATGACGACGGTGAACGCGCCTAACGTGCATGCCTTTGCGGTCAACGGCACGTTCGACGATTGCCAGGCGATCCTCAAAGCGCTGTTCAACGACGCCGCCTTCCGCGACGAGATTTCGCTGTCGGGCGTCAATTCCATCAACTGGGCGCGCATCCTCGGCCAGGTGGTCTACTACGTCGTCGCCGGCGCCGCGCTCGGCGCGCCCGACCGCAAGGTCGCCTATGCCGTGCCCACCGGCAACTTCGGCAATATCTACGCCGGCTACGTCGCCCGCCGCATGGGCCTGCCGGTGGCGCAACTGGTGCTGGCCACCAACGCCAACGACATCCTGTCGCGCACCCTCGCCACCGGCTCCATGACCCGCGGCGAGGTCGTGCCCTCGCTGTCGCCATCCATGGACATCCAGGTGGCGTCCAATTTCGAACGCATGCTGTTCGATCTGCTGGACCGCGACGGCGCCCGCGTCGCCCAGCAGATGGCGGCCTTCGCCGACACCGGGGAACTGGTGCTGTCCCCGCCCGCGTGGCGTGAGGCGACTTCCGTCTTCACCGGTTTTCGCCTCGACGACGCCGGCACCGTCGCCGAAATCCGCGACACCTTCGGCGCAACCGGCGAGGTGCTCGATCCCCATACCGCCGTCGCCGTCGCCGGCGCCCGCGCCGCGCGCACCGACGCCGCGGTGCCCATGGTCGCGCTCGCCACCGCGCATCCGGCCAAGTTCTCCGACGCGGTCACGCGCGCCATCGGCCGCGTGCCGGCGCTGCCGCCGCACATGGCGGACCTGCTCGCGCGCAAGGAAACCTTCACCGTCATCGACAACGATGCCGGCGCGGTCAAGACCGCGATCCGGGCGCGTCTCGCCCAGGGGGTGCAGGCATGACCGTCGACGTCACCAGGCTCGGGAACGGACTGACGGTTGCCACCGATCACATGGACGGGATCGAGACCGCGGCCATCGGGGTCTGGGTCGGCATCGGCGCGCGCCACGAGAGCGCCGCGGTCAACGGCGTCTCGCACATGCTCGAACACATGGCGTTCAAGGGGACGAAGCGGCGCAGCGCCGAAGCCATCGTCGACGAGGTGGAAAGCGTCGGCGGTCAGATCAACGCCTATACCTCGCGTGAGAGCACAGCCTACTACCTGCGCGTGCTGGCCGACGACGTGCCCATGGCGGTCGATATCCTGGGCGACATCCTGCAGAACTCGACCTTCGACCCGAAGGAGCTGGAGCGCGAGCGCGCGGTCATCATCCAGGAGATCGGCCAGTGCGCCGATACGCCGGACGACATCATCTTCGATCACTTCCAGGAGGTGGCCTATCCGGGTCAGTCCCTCGGCCGCCCGATCCTCGGCTCCCACGACCTCGTCGCCGGCATGACGCGGGACGACGTCGCCGGCTACATGGCGGACAACTACGGCGCCGACCGAATGGTGCTGGCTGCCGCCGGGAAGGTCGACCACGATGCCCTCGTCCGACTGGCGGAAGACGCCTTCGCCGGGTTGCCGCGGCTCGGGCCGCCGTCGGGCGACGTCGCCCGCTACCGCGGCGGTGACCGGGTCGAGGCCCGCGGCCTCGAACAGGTGCATATCGTCCTCGGCTTCGACGGCATTGCCTACGGCGATCCGGACTATTACGCGGCGAGCGTGCTCAGCTCCATCCTCGGCGGCGGCATGTCGTCGCGCCTGTTCCAGGAGGTGCGCGAAAAGCGCGGCCTCGTCTATTCGATCTACACCTTCTCGTCGTCCTACAAGGACGGCGGCCTGTTCGGCGTCTACGCCGGCACCGGCGAGGACGAGGTGCCCACCCTGATGCCGGTCCTGGCGGACGAGCTCGGCAAGGTCGGCCGCACCGTCACCGCCCATGAGATCGCGCGGGTCAAGGCGCAGCTCAAGGCCGGGCTGCTGATGGCGCTCGAAAGCACGCGGGCGCGGTCGGAACGCCTGGCCCAGCACATCATGGTCTACGGCCGGCCGGTGCCGCCGGCCGACATCGCGGCGCGGATCGACGCCGTCGATGCGGCGGCGATCAAACGCCTCGCCGGAAGGATATTCACCGGCACGTCGACGCTGGCGGCGCTCGGCCGTGTCGGCACGCTGGCGGGCCTCAGGCCGTTCGCCGAATCCCTCAAGGTCGCGGGGTAGGGCGATGTTCGAGCTGTTCAAGGGGGGATTGGGCCTGCCTCTGGACGAACGGATCGACGGAGGCCGCGTCTACGTCCGCCCGCCCGCCGATTACGACTGGCAGGCCTGGGCCGAACTGCGGGAGGCCAGCCGCGCCTTCCTGGTGCCGTGGGAGCCGACCTGGCCGGCAGACTGCCTGACCCGCACCGCCTATCGCCGGCGTCTGCGCCACTATGCCGAGGAATGGCACAGCGGCGCCGGCTACGCCTTCTTCATCTTCTCGAAGGCCAACGACGCACTGCAGGGCGGCATCACCCTGTCCAACGTGCGCCGGGGCGTCGCCCAGACCGGCACCCTCGGCTACTGGGTGGGCAAGCCCTACGCCCGCCAGGGCGTCATGTCCGGCGCCATCGGCTGCATGCTGCGGTTCTGTTTCGACACCCTGCGCCTGCACCGGGTCGAGGCGGCGTGCCTGCCGCGCAACGGGGCCAGCCGGGGCGTGCTGCTGAAGGCGGGTTTCCGCGAGGAAGGCCTGGCGCCGAAATACCTGCGCATCAATGGCGAATGGGAAGATCACATCCTCTTCGCCATGCTCGACCACGAAGCGGCGGCGCTGCGCGCGCGCGAAGGGCTGACATCCGTCGACGAG
Organism: Alphaproteobacteria bacterium; assembly: GCA_009380075.1. Taxonomy (GTDB): domain Bacteria; phylum Pseudomonadota; class Alphaproteobacteria; order SMXQ01; family SMXQ01; genus WHSO01. The sequence goes on from WHSO01000067.1 coordinate 15,090, forward strand.
CGCTGATCCCGGAGGGGAGGGCGTCAGGCATGGCCGGCGTCGCCGGAGAGCGCCGACGGCGACACGCCGAGCCGGGCGAGCGCGCGGTCCCACTTGTTGTCGAGGTCGTGGCCGAAGATGATCTGCTCGTCGGCCGGCGCGGTGAGCCAGCCGTTGTCCTGGATCTCGTTGTCGAGCTGTCCCGGTCCCCATCCCGCGTAACCCAGCGCCAGCAGGCTGCGGCGCGGGCCGGCGCCGCGCGCGATGTCGCGCAGGATCTCCAGGGTCGCCGTCAGGCCCACGGACCGGGACACCAGCAGGGTCGATTCCTGCTTGTAGTCGGCGGAATGCAGCACGAAGCCGCGTCCGGTTTCCACCGGCCCGCCGAACATGACGCGGATTTCGCGGCCGGGCGGGATGACGTCGATCTTGAGCTGCTGCAACAGGTCGGGAAAGGTGACGCTCTCGATCTGCCGGTTGATGACCAGTCCCATCGCGCCGTCGGCGGTATGGGCGCAAATGTAGACGACGCTGCGGGCAAAGCGCGGATCCAGCATCTGCGGCATGGCGATGAGGATCTGGCCCGTCAGGTAATTCCCCTCGGATGATCCCGGGGACGGATTTCGACCGGTTTCGCGCATGGTCATCACCTTGGTACCTGGAACTACAATACTGAAACGAAAGGCCCTTTTTAGATAATGGTAACCCGGTTCGGTTCAAGCCTAACATAACGGTTGCGTGATGATAATTGATGTGTGCCGGCGCCGGGCCTTGGTACAAGGGTGCCGCGAGACGGAAAGCCCATGGCGTTAACGCTGCGAAATATAATGACGATCCTGGTGCTGGCGCTGTCGGCGGCGGCATCCGGGGGCACACGTGCGGCCGAGGCCGCCGCGTCCCCATGGGTGCGGAACGACCATACCGAGCTGCGCCTGATCGCCGCGCCGGTCGGGCAACCGCGGGGCGAACTTCGCCTCGGCCTCGAGTTCCAGATCAAGCCGGGCTGGCATATCTACTGGCGCTCGCCGGGGGACGCCGGACTGCCGCCGCGGGTCGACTGGGCCGGATCGGAAAACGTCACCGCGCCCGCCATCGCCTGGCCGCTGCCGCGGCGTTACACCATCTTCGGCCTCACCACCTTCGTCTACGGCGACGACGTGGTGCTGCCGATGGCCGCCCGCGTGCCCGACCCGGGCGCGCCGGTCCGCCTGCGCGCCAAGGTCAGCTATCTCGTCTGCGAGAAGATCTGCATTCCCTACGATGCGACGCTGGCGCTCGACCTGCCCCCGACCGCGGCGACCGGCCCGACGACGGGAGAGGACGAAGCGGAGCGGCGCATTGACGCTTTCCTTGCGCGCGTGCCCGGGCGGGTGGCTGCGGGCGACCCGGACGCGACGCTGTCGGTCACCCGCGCGGCGCTGGTCAGCGACCGCGCCGGGCTGTGGCTCGAGGTGCTGGCCCGGAGCGCGCAGGCGCTGACCGCGCCCGAGATCATGGTCGAAGGTCCGTCCGCGCTCCGCTTCGGCGCGCCGCAGATCGAACGCGCCGCCGACGGCATGTCGGCGCTGTTCCGCCTGCCCGCGGCGGTGGTCGGCCAGGGCGGCGCGGTGCCGTCCAACCCGAAGCTGGTCGTCACCCTCGCCGATATTCCCCCGGACAGGCCAGCGCGCGCGGTCGAACAGGCCGTCACCGCCGACAGCCGCGCCGCCGCCGACGCGGGCGCCGGGCTCGGCGTGATCCTCGCACTCGCGCTGCTCGGCGGCATCATCCTCAACCTGATGCCCTGCGTCCTGCCGGTCCTCTCGCTCAAGCTCCTGTCGGTGATGAATCGCGGCGGCGCCGCCGCGCCCCGTGCGGCTAACCTAAAGACAGGCGGCTCCGCCGCCGACGCCACGCGGGAGGTCCGCCGGGGGTTCATCGCCACCGCGGCGGGCATCGTGTTCTCCTTCTGGCTGCTGGCGGGTGGCGCCCTCGCGTTCAAGGCGGCGGGGCTCGCCGTCGGCTGGGGCATCCAGTTCCAGTCGCCGCTGTTCCTCGGGCTGATGGCCGGAATCCTGATCCTGTTCGCCGCCAACCTGTTCGGCCTGTTCGATATTCCATTGCCGGGGTTCGCCGCCCGGGTGGCGGAGCGTGCGCCCGCCGAAAACGCCGTGGACGGACGTGGATCCCTCGCTGGCGCCTTCGCCACCGGCGCCTTCGCCACGCTGCTGGCGACGCCATGCTCGGCGCCGTTCCTCGGCACCGCCGTCGGCTTCGCGCTGACCCGCGGGACGGTGGAGATCCTGTCGGTATTCACCGCGCTGGGCGTGGGTCTTGCGGCGCCCTATCTCGTCGTCGCCGCGTTTCCGGCACTCGCCCGGCACCTGCCGCGGCCGGGGCCGTGGATGCGGACCCTGCGCGTGGTGCTCGGGGTTGCCCTGCTGGCCACGGCCGCCTGGATCGCTACCGTGATCTGGGCGGTGGCGGGGGCGGTGGCGGCGGTCGCGGGGGCGCTTGTGCTGGTCGTTCTGCTGGCCCTGCTCGCGCTGCGCGGGCGGTCGACGCGTCTCGCGGGCGCACCCGGGTTCGCCGTACTCGCCGTCATTTTTGCTGCCGGCGTGCTGGCGCCCGCCGTATTGGCCGGTGCCGGCGGTCCCGTTACCGTCGCCGAGGCGGGCCGTTGGCGCCCCTTCGACAAGGTGGTGCTCTACAACCTCGTCGCCGAAGGCCATGTCGTGTTCGTCGATGTCACCGCCGACTGGTGCATCACCTGCAAGGCCAACAAGGCGGCGGTGATCGACCGCGGCCGCGTCGCCGCCGCCCTCGGCGAGGGCGGCTCGGTGGTGCCGATGCGCGCCGACTGGACCCGGCCGGACCCCGCCATAGCGTCGTACCTGCGCAGCTTCGGACGCTTCGGCATCCCGTTCAACGCGGTCTACGGCCCGGCGGCGCCCCAGGGCATACCGCTGCCCGAGCTCCTGACGGAACGCGCGGTCATGGACGCCGTCGCCGCCGCCGCGCCCAGCGCGGCTAACTTGAAGAAAGGCGGCTCCGCCGCCGCGCCCAGCGCGGCTAACTTGAAGAAAGGCGGCTCCGCCGCCGCGCCCAGCGCGGCTAACTTGAAGAAA
>WHSO01000088.1 GCA_009380075.1 Alphaproteobacteria bacterium
AGGATGTCGAGACCGGCGACGAGGTCGGTCTTGAGCGTCGAGGCCTCGGCCAGCGCGTCGAAGACGATGGCCGGGCGCAGGTTGGCGAACAGCTCCATGTCCTTGCGCAGGCGCAGCAGCCCGCGCTCGGGCTGCGACGCGAAGGGCAGCTTCTCCCACCTGGGACCGCCGACGGCGCCGAGCAGCACCGCGTCGGCGTCGAGGGCCTTGGCCATCGTCGCGTCGCTGATAGGCGCGCCGTGGGCATCGTAGGCGCAGCCGCCGACGAGGTCCTCGTCCACGTCGAAGGCGACGGCACGGTGCGAATCCATCCAGTCGAGCACGCGTTTGACCTCGCCCATCGCCTCCGGGCCGATGCCGTCGCCCGGCAGAATGAGCAGCTTCCTGTTCGCAGCCATGATCGCTTTCTTGTCGTTGGGAATCGAAATGAGGGTCGTTGGTCGACGGCCCTAGCGGTAGAGCCAGGGCGTCGCCGTCTTCTGCCGGGCCTCGAAGCCGCCGATGGTCTCCGCCTTCTGCAGGGTCAGGCCGACCTCGTCGAGGCCGTTCAGCAGGCAGTGCTTGCGGAATGGATCGATGTCGAACGGCACTTCCTCGCCGTCGGGACGCACGACGACCTGGCGTTCGAGATCGACGGTGAGGCGCGCATTGGCGCCTTTTTCCGCGTCCGCCATCATCTTATCCACCGTTGCCTGGGGCAATTTGACCAGCAGGATGCCGTTCTTGAACGCGTTGGAATAGAAGATATCGGCAAAATCCGGTGCGATGATGCAGCGGAAACCGAAGTCGAGAAGCGCCCAGGGCGCGTGCTCCCGCGACGAACCGCAACCGAAGTTCTCCCCCGTTACAAGTATCTCGGCGTGCCGATAGGGTTCCTTGTTGAGGACGAAACCGGGGTCCTCGGAGCCGTCCTTGCGGTAGCGGATGGCCTCGAACAGGGCCGGGCCGAGGCCGGTGCGCTTGATCGTCTTGAGCCATTTGGCCGGGATGATCTTGTCGGTATCGACGTTGATCATCGGCAGCGGCGCGGCGATGGCGATGAGGGTGGTGAACTTTTCCATGCTTCGTAGTCCCGTTTTCCCCGTTGGCGGTCAGTCGAAGTCGCGCACGTCGGCGATCCGGCCGCGGATGGCGGCGGCGGCGACCATCGCCGGGCTCATCAGGTGGGTGCGCCCGCCGGGGCCCTGGCGGCCCTCGAAGTTGCGGTTCGACGTCGATGCCGCGCGTTCCCCCGGCGCCAGCTTGTCCGGGTTCATGGCGAGGCACATGGAGCACCCCGCCTCGCGCCACTCGAAGCCGGCCTCGGTGAAGATGCGGTCGAGACCCTCTTCCTCCGCCTGGTGCTTGACCAGGCCCGAGCCCGGCACCACCAGGGCACGGACGCCATCGGCCACCTTGCGGCCCCGGGCGATGGCGGCGGCGGCGCGCAGGTCCTCGATGCGGCCGTTGGTGCACGACCCGATGAAGGCGGTCTGGATCGGGATGTCGGTCATTTTCGTACCGGCCGTGATCCCCATGTATTCGAGGGCGCGTTCCATGGCACGGCGCTTGTTGTCGTCGCGCGCGGTGGACGGGTCGGGCACGGCTCCGGTGATCGGCACCACGTCCTCGGGACTCGTGCCCCAGGTCACCAGCGGCGCGATGTCGGAGGCGTCCAGCTTCACCTCGCGGTCGTAGGTGGCGCCGGGATCGGACGGCAGCGTCTTCCAGTAGGCGAGCGCCATTTCCCAGGCGCCGCCCTTGGGCGCCATCGGCTTGCCCGCCATGTAGTCGTAAGTCTTCTGGTCGGGCGCGACGAGGCCCGCGCGCGCGCCGGCCTCGATGGTCATGTTGCACACCGTCATGCGCCCTTCCATGGACAGCGCCTCGATGGCGGGACCGGCGAACTCGACCACGTGGCCGGTGCCGCCGGCGGTGCCGATCTTACCGATGATGGCGAGGATGATGTCCTTGGCGCCCACCCCGCGATGCGGCGTGCCGGTGACGGTAATGCGCATATTCTTCGCCGGCTTCTGGTAGAGCGTCTGGGTCGCCAGCACGTGCTCGACCTCCGATGTGCCGACACCGAACGCTAGAGCGCCGAAGGCACCGTGGGTGGCGGTATGGCTGTCGCCGCAGACCAGCGTCATGCCCGGCTGGGTGAAGCCCTGCTCCGGCCCGATGATGTGGACGATGCCCTGGCGCGCATCGGTCAGCGGGAAGTAGGGAATGCCGAATTCCCTGACGTTGCGCTCGAGCTCGGCGACCTGGATGCGCGAATCCTCGTCCTCGATCGGCTTGCCGCGGTCGGTCGTCGGCACGTTGTGGTCGCAGACCGCGAGGTTGGCCTCGGGCCGGCGCACCTTGCGCCCGGTGAGCCGCAGCCCCTCGAACGCCTGGGCGCTGGTGACCTCGTGCACGAGCTGCCGGTCGATGTAGAGCAGGCATGTCCCGTCGTCGGATCGCTCGACGACGTGACTGTCCCAGATCTTGTCGAACAGCGTCTTCGGTTTGGCCTTCGCGGGCTGGACCATGCGGACGGACTCCTTCGGTACGGGTATCAGCTCTTCTCTTCCTCGTTGCCTTCGGGCGCCTCGGCCGGGGCCTCGGTCATCTCTGACGCGACCGCGGTGGCATCGCCCGATTCCGGGACGATGACGTTGCGCGCGGCGCGGGCCCCGGTCGTCTCCGAGATGCGGGCGCTCTTGCCGGTGCGGCCGCGCAGGTAATAGAGCTTGGCGCGGCGGACGGCACCCTGGCGCTTCACTTCGATTTCCACAATATTTGGCGAGAACAGCGGGAACACGCGCTCCACCCCTTCGCCGTAGGAAATCTTGCGCACGGTGAAGGACGAGTTGAGCCCGGCGTTCTTGCGCGCAATGCACACGCCCTCGAACGACTGGATGCGCTCGCGCGTGCCTTCGACCACCTTGACGGCGACCCGGAGCGTATCGCCCGGCGTGAACGGCGGCACCCGGCGCAGGGCGGCGAGGCGCTCCATTTCCTTGTTGGCGATCTGTTCGACGATATTCATGGTCTTCTTCCTTGCATGCGCGGCCGGGCCGCTGGTTTGAAATCCGTAACTCAGGCCTTCTCGGCCTTGCGGGCGGCGTAGCGGTCCCACAGGTCCGGACGCCGCGCGCGGGTGATCTGCTCCATCTGCTCGCGGCGCCAGGCGCGGACCTTTTCGTGATGGCCCGAGACCAGCACCTCGGGCACGGCGCGGCCCGCCCATTCCTGGGGCCGCGTGTAGAGGGGATATTCGAGAAGCCCCTCTTCGAAACTTTCTTCCGCCAGGCTTTCGGTGTTGCCCATGACGCCCGACAGCAGCCGCACGCAGGCATCGATCAGCACCAGCGCCGCCGGCTCGCCGCCCGACAGGACGAAATCGCCGAGGCTCAGTTCCTCCATGCCGCGCGCCGCGATCACCCGTTCGTCGACGCCTTCGTAGCGCCCGCACAGGATGACCACGCCCGGTCCCGCGGCGAGCTGCTTCACCCGCGCCTGGTCGAGCAGGCGGCCGCGCGGGCTGAGGTAGATCACCGGCGCGCCCGGGCAGCGCGATCCGGCTTCCGCCACCGCCGCATCGACGACGTCGGGCTTCATCACCAGGGACGCGCCGCCGCCGAAGGGCGCGTCGTCCACCGTGCGATGCCTGTCGCGGGCGAAATCGCGGATGTTCACGGTCGTGAGCCGCCAGCGGCCTTCCGCCAGCGCCTTGCCCGCGAGCGAATGGCCGAGCGGCCCCGGAAACATCTCCGGGAACAGGGTGGCGACCGACGCCGTCCAGACCTGTGCCTCACCGTTCGTCACTGCGATCCTGCCTTCCGTCCTCGTTACCATCGTCGTCCAACAGACCCGGCGGCGGATCGAGCGTGATCCTTCCTGCCGCCACGTCCACCTTCACCACCGCGTCGGCGGTGAAGGGCATGTACACGCCCCTGCCGTCGACGCGCTCCAGCTCCAGCACCGGGCCCGCGCCGAAATCCTCGACCGCAGTCACCCGGCCCAGGGCCTTCCCCGCCACGCTCTCCGCCCGAAGGCCGACGAGATCGTGGTGGTAGTACTCGTCCGCCGCCGTCTCCGGCAGCGCCGCGCGGACCACGAACAATTCCTGGCCCCGCAGGGCCTCTGCCCCGTTGCGGTCCGTGACGCCGCTGATACGGGCGGTCACGTCCGTCTTGTTCACCGCCACCACGGCGATCTCCAGTCGCCGTCCATCCGCCGTCTCCACCGGGCCGTAGGCCACGATATCCTCGGGCCGCGCGGTGTAGGACCGGATATGCACCTGGCCCCGGACCCCGTGCGCCCGACCGACGACGCCCACCACTACCCGATCGCGCCTGTCGTCACCGGGGCCGGCCAACAACGGTTACTCCGCCTTCGTGTCCTCGCCGGCTTCGGCGGGGGCGGCTTCAGCCGGTGCGGCCTCGGCCGGCGCGGCTTCAGCGGGGACGGCTTCGGCGGACGCGGCCTCAGCCGAAGCGCCGGCCGCCGCGGCAGCCGCTTCGGCCGCGGCCTTCAGGCGCTCTTGCGCCTTAGCCTTGGGCAGGTGCTTCTTGGTCTGCACCGGCACGCCTGGTTTTTCGGCCAGGCCGACGCCGCTGAGGAATCCCTGCACCCGGTCCGACGTCGTCGCGCCGCAGGCGAGCCAGTGCTTGATGCGGTCCTGGTCCATCACCACCCGCTGGGGGTGGTCCTTGGCCAGCATCGGGTCGAAATGACCGAGCCGCTCGATGAAACGGCCGTCGCGGGCCCGGTGGGAATCGGCGACGACGATCCGGTAGAACGGGCGCTTCTTGGCGCCCCCGCGAGAAAGTCGAATTTTCAATGCCATGCTGTGTCGTGTCCTTTCCGTGTACGCGAAACCTTGAGGTGTTGAGTCCGATCGATCAAAAACGCAAATTCCGAATTTAGTTCAACGGCGATGTCAGCGCGGGCCGAGGCCGGGCGGCAGGCCGCCGCCCATGGAGCGCATGAGCCCGCCCTGGCCGAGCTTGCCGGCGCGCTTCATCATCTTGCTCATTTCCAGGAACTGCTTGACGAGGCGGTTGACGTCCGGCACGTCCATGCCCGCGCCCCTGGCGATGCGCCGCTTGCGCGACCCGTTGAGAAGCTTGACGTTGCGGCGTTCCGCCCGGGTCATGGAACGAATGAGCGCGACTTGTCGGGCGATCATGCGGTCGTCGAGATTGACGCCCTTCAGTTTTTGTTTGATATCGCGCGCGCCGGGCAGCATGCCGAGCATGGACGACAGCCCGCCCATTTTGGACAGCTTGTCGAGCTGTTCGGCCATGTCGTCGAGGTCGAAATCGCCCTTCTTCATCTTGCGGGCGAGCTTCTCCGCCTCGGCGCGGTCGACCTGTTCGGCCGCCTTCTCGACCAGGCTGACCACGTCGCCCATGCCGAGGATGCGCGAGGCGACACGTTCGGGGTGGAAATCCTCCAGCGCGTCGAGCTTCTCGCCGGTGCCCATCAGCTTCACCGGGGCATCGGCCTCGGTGCGCATGGATAGCGCCGCGCCGCCGCGGGCATCACCGTCGATGCGGGTGAGCACGATGCCGGTGACCTGCACCCGTTCCTTGAAGGCGCGCGCGACGTTGACCGCGTCCTGGCCGGTCATGGCGTCGGCGACGAGAAGCGTTTCCGCCGGTTTGGCCAGCGCATGGATGGCCGCAGCCTCGTTCATCAGGCCTTCGTCCACGGCGAGGCGGCCGGCGGTATCGAGGATCACGACGTCGTAGCCCTGGACCTTGGCGGAGGCGAGCGCGCGGCGCGCGATATCGGTCGGCACCTGGCCGGCAATGACGGGCAGGGTATCGACGCCGGCCTGTTCGCCGAGCACGCGCAACTGTTCCTGGGCGGCCGGGCGCTGGGTGTCGAGGGACGCCATCATCACGCGCTTCTTGTCGCGTGCGGTCAGGCGCAGCGCGATCTTGGCCGCGGTGGTCGTCTTGCCCGAGCCCTGCAGGCCGACCATCATGATCACGACGGGCGGCGCGACGGCGAGATTGAGGCCGAGGTTGACGCCGCCCAGCAGGTCGGCCAAGGCGTCGTGGACGATCTTGATGACCATCTGGCCCGGGGAGACCGAGCGGATGACCGCCTCTCCGGTCGCCTGCTCGCGCACCCGGGCGAGGAAGTCCTTGACCACCGGCAGGGCGACGTCGGCCTCCAACAGCGCCACGCGTACCTCGCGCAGCGCTTCGTCGACGTCGGATTCGCGCAGCGCACCCTTGCGGGTGAGCTTCGTGAAAACGTCGCTGAGCCTGTTGCCCAAGCCTTCGAACATAACGCCCGAACTCCCTCCGGACCGCAGCGGTCCACGGAAACGAAGATCGCGCCAGTGCGCGAAACTCGCGGGCTGGCGGACCTCCCGGCCGTGCCGGGAAGCTCTCAGACGGATTGGTACGAGAGCGGGCGGAATGTACGGGCCACACCCCCCCAAGTCAAGCCGATTGGGCGGTATTCGCCCGATAAACCCTTGAACTGACGGGGCCGGGCGGCGTTATAGTCGGGAACCGACCTCCGGCGGCGAAGGGGAGGCAAACCCATGGATCTGGACCCGGTCTTGCTGGCCCGCCTCCAGTTCGCCTTCACCATCGTCTTCCATATCATCTTCCCGAGCTTCACCATCGGGCTCGCAGCCTTCATCGCCACGCTGCTGGTGCGCTGGCGCCTGACCGGCCGCGACCACCTGCATCGCCTGGCGCGGTTCTGGACCAGGATCTTCGCCGTGTCCTTTGCCATGGGCGTCGTTTCGGGCATCGTGCTGTCCTACCAGTTCGGCACCAACTGGAGCCGCTTTTCCGTGGTCGTCGGCAACGTCATCGGCCCGCTCCTCGGTTATGAGGTCCTGACCGCTTTCTTCCTGGAAGCGACGTTCCTCGGCATCATGCTATTCGGCTGGAAGCGGGTGTCGCCCAACGTCCATACGCTGTCGGCGGTGCTGGTGGCGGTGGGCACGTCACTGTCGGCGTTCTGGATCCTCGCCGCCAACAGCTGGATGCACACGCCCACCGGGCACGTGGTCCGCGACGGCATCGCCTATCCGGTGGACTGGCTTGCGATCATCTTCAACCCGAGCTTCCCCTACCGCTTTTCCCATATGTTCACGGCGGCGTTCCTCACCACGTCGCTGGTGATCCTGGCGGTGGGCGCGCGCTACCGGATGGCCGGACGGTTCGATCCCGAGGCGCGGACCATGATGCGTATGGGCCTCGGCATGGTGGCGCTGCTGGCGCCCTTGCAACTGGTGATCGGCGACCTGCACGGGCTCAACACGCTGGAGCACCAGCCAGTCAAGGTCGCCGCCATGGAAGCCCACTGGGACGGCTCGAAGCCGGCGGACCTGGTCCTCTTCGCCTTCCCCGACGAGAACGCCGAGGCCAACCGCTGGACCCTGTCGATCCCCAAGGGCGCGAGCCTGATCCTGACCCACGATCCCGACGGGAAGGTGCGCGGCCTCAAGGATTTCCCGCCGTCCGAGCGCCCGCCGGTGCTGCCGGTGTTCTTCGCCTTCCGGGTCATGGTGGCGCTCGGCCTCCTGATGATCGCGATCGGCGTCATCGGCGTGGTGTTGTGGTATCGCGGCCGGCTGTTCGACGCGCGCTGGTTCCTCAATCCGGTGCAGCATTGCTGGCCGTTCGGATTCATCGCCATCCTCGCCGGCTGGTGGGTGACGGAGACCGGCCGCCAGCCGTGGGTCGCCCACGGCATCCTGCGCACCGCCGACGCCGTCTCGCCGGTCACCGCGGCGAGCGTGCTGACGAGCCTCATCCTCTTCGTCATCATCTATGCCGTGGTGTTCGCGGTGGGGCTCTATTACATCAACCGGCTGATCGTCAAAGGACCGGAGGGGCCGGAGCCCGAGCGGGACGAAGGCGTCGCCTCGCGCCCGCTGGCAGCGGCCACCGAGGCGACCCGTCACGCGACCGGCGCGGAGGGCTAGGCAATGGACGGACTGGCGCCCTGGCTTCCCCTCATCTGGGCCGGGATCCTTCTGGTAGCGGTGGCGCTCTACGTCGTGCTCGACGGCTTCGACCTCGGCGTCGGGATTCTCTTCCCGTGGGCGCATGGCGAATCCGAACGCGACCTGATGATGAATTCGGTCGCGCCGTTCTGGGACGGCAACGAGACCTGGCTGGTGCTCGGCGGCGGTGGTTTGCTGGTCGCCTTCCCGGTCGCCTTTTCCATCATCATGCCGGCGCTCTACCTGCCGGTGATCGTCATGCTGCTGGCGCTGGTGTTCCGCGGGGTGTCCTTCGAATTCCGCTGGATCGCCAAGCCCCACCACCGGGTGTGGGACTGGACCTTCGCCACCGGCTCGACCGCGGCCGGCTTCTGCCAGGGACTGATCCTCGGCGGCCTGCTCGAAGGCGTCCGGGTCGAGAGCAATGCCTTCGCCGGCGGGTCCTTCGACTGGCTGACCCCCTTCACCGTGCTGACCGGGGCCGGTGTCACCACCGGCTATGCACTGCTGGGCGCCACCTGGCTGATCATGAAGACCGAGGGGTCCGTCGCCGAACGTGCGCGACGCCAGGCACGCGGGCTGCTGATTGCGGTCATCGCCGCCATGGGGGCGGTCAGCCTGTGGACGCCCTTCGTGCTCGAGCACGTGTTCGCACGATGGTTCACCCTGCCGAACATCCTCTACCTGTCGCCGATCCCCATCCTCGTGGCGCTCACCGCGCTGTGGGCCTGGACGGCGCTGGCGCGTGGCGCGGAGAAATCCCCCTTCATCGCCTCCATCCTCCTGTTCCTGCTGGGATTCTTCGGACTGGTCGTGTCCAACTACCCCTATGTGGTGCCGCCCGTGCTGACCATCCGGCAGGCAGCGTCCGCGCCCGAATCGCAGCTCTTCATGCTGTTCGGGGTCGCCCTGGTCCTGCCGCTGATCCTCGGCTACACCTTCGTCGTCTACCGTACCTTCCGCGGCAAGGTGCGGCCGGGCGAGGGCTATCACTGAGGCGGGCCGCAACCCCGAAGCCCAGCCGCCCGCCAAATGGAGCCGCTTCAATCTTGGGGAAATAGGCTCTATAAGCCCCCCATGGACGGCATCCCTTTCATCAAGATGAACGGCCTCGGCAACGATTTCGTCATCGTCGACGGCCGCACGCACGCGGTCACCATCGGCGCCGAGGCGGCGCGGCGGATCGCGGAACGGCGCACCGGCGTCGGCTGCGACCAGCTTATCGTGCTGGAGCGCCCGCGCAACCGCGACGCCCAGGCGTTCATGGCCATCCGCAACGCCGACGGCGGCGAATCCGCCGCCTGCGGCAACGCCACGCGCTGCGTCGCGGCGCTGCTGATGGCCGAATCCGGGGGCGACGAGGCGGTGATCGAGACCGCGGCGGGGTTGCTGCTCGGCCGCGGCGAGGACGCCGGCATCGCCGTGGACATGGGCGCGCCGCGCCTCGGGTGGCGCGACATCCCCTTGGCCGAGGACGTCGATACCCTGCATCTGTCGCTCGCGGTGGAAGGCGCCGCGGTCGTCGCCGACCCGGCAGCTTGTTCCATGGGCAACCCGCATGCCACGTTCTTCGTGCCCGATGTCGAGGCCATCGACATCGCCGCCATCGGCCCCGGGCTCGAGCATCACGCCCTGTTCCCCGAGCGCGCCAATATCGGCTTCGCCGAGGTCCGGGCTCGCGGCCGCATCCGCCTGCGCGTGTGGGAGCGCGGCGCGGGGCTGACCCAGGCCTGCGCCACCGGCGCCTGCGCCGCCGTGGTCAACGGCGTGCGTCGCGGCCTGCTCGACCGCAACGTCGAATGCCTCCTCGACGGCGGCCCGCTCATGGTGGAGTGGCGCAAGGCCGACGATCACGTGGTGATGACCGGTCCCGTCGCGGTCGCCTTCACCGGCATCCTGTCGCCGACGCTGCTCGACGGGGGCGCGCCATGAGCATCATCGAGACCCGCAGCAAGCGCGCCGAGGTCGTGACCTTCGGCTGCCGCCTCAACGCGCTGGAAGCCGAGGTCATGCGCGGCCATGCGGCGGCAGCCGGGCTCGACGGTGCCATCATCGTCAACACCTGTGCGGTGACCACCGAATCCGAACGCCAGGCGCGCCAGGCCATCCGCCGCGCCCGGCGCGAGAATCCCGGTGCCACCATCGTCGTCACCGGCTGCGCCGCGCAGATCGACGCCGCCCGTTTCGCCGCCATGCCCGAGGTCGATTACGTCGTCGGCAACGCCGAGAAGATGAAAGCGGATACCTTCGCCGCGCTGGCCCGAGGACCGCTGCCGGCGCGCGTCGTCGTCAACGACATCATGTCGGTGCGCGAGACGGCGTCCCACATGGTCGAAGGCTTCGAAGGACGCGCCCGCGCCTTCGTCGAGGTCCAGCACGGTTGCGACCACCGCTGCACCTTCTGCATCATCCCCTTCGGGCGCGGGCCGTCGCGCTCCGCCCCCGTCGCCGACATCGTCGCCCAGGCGGAACGGCTGGTCGCGGCCGGCACTAACGAACTGGTG
>WHSO01000021.1 GCA_009380075.1 Alphaproteobacteria bacterium
CCGCCCGCGCGGCCCAGTCGCGCGCCGCCTCGAGGTCCATCACCGCCTTCGACCAGTCGTAGTTGCGGTAAAGGTCCTTGGCCCGCAAGTTATCCTCGTCGGTGTACTCGAAGGTTAGGCCGGGCTGCAGCCGGTCGTAGAGCGACGGTGCGATGGCGAGGTAGCCGTGCCCGGCGTACCAGGCGCAGACGTCGCGGAGGTAGCCGTTGACCCCGTACATCTCCTGGGCGATCACCAGCCCCGCCCGCGGGGTGACCGAGGGCGGTGCGACCCAGGCGGCGAGGCGATGCCCGTCGGCGGCGGTCAGCGTGATCTCCGCCGCGGCGGCGGGTGCGATTCCGGTCACGGGCGCGGCTTCCTAGAGATGGTTGACACCGCCCTCGCAGGCGATGGTCTGGCCGGTGACGAAATCGCTCGCCGACGACATCAGGAAGATGATGGTGCCGACCAGGTCTTCGGGCATCTGCACCCGGGGGATGGCGGCGGTGCCCGCCATCTTCTTCTCGCGCGCCTGCCAGTGGCTCTCGGGCATGGTGGCGCCGATGGTCTCGCTCTTGGTCAGGCCCGGGCAGACGGCGTTGACGGTGATCCCCTCGCTGCCGAGATCGTGGCTGATCGAGCGCGTGAATCCGACGACGCCCGCCTTCGACGTGGTGTAGTGCAGCCGCCCGGTGGTGCCGGTGAGCCAGGTGGAGGACGAGATGTTGACGATCTTGCCGTAGCCCTGGGCCCTCATCCGGGCATGGACCGCCTTGCAGCAGTTGAAGATGCCCTTCAGGTTCACCGCCATCAGGCGGTCCCATTCCTCCTCGGGGATATCTTCCCAGTTCTTGCGCTTCGGGATCTTGGCGTAGAGGGCGGCGTTGTTGACCAGCCCGTCGATGCGCCCGAAACGGTCGACGGCGGCCTGCGCCATGGCCTGACAGGCCGCCATCCTCGACACGTCGGTCTCGACGAAGATGGCGTGGCCGCCGGTTTCGTTGCTGGCGGCCTCGATCCCCGCGGCCAGGGCCTTGCCGGCCTCGGCCTCGATATCGGCGATGACGACGTTGGCGCCGACCTCGCCCAGCGCCTTCGAATAGACCTTGCCGATGCCGACGGCGCCGCCGGTGACGACGATGGTGCGCCCCGCGATGTCGAACAGGCCGCGCGCGGAAAACCCTTCGGGCATGGACCGATCCTCCCTTCCATCCTGGTGCCTGTGGTAGCGCCGAACGTGCCGCCGGGCAAGGGGCGCGCGCGGCGATTGACAAGGGGGGGCCCGCGTCCCAAGCTTTCGGCCGGCGTCCCGGGACGGGACGGGGAAGGCGTCACGCACGAGTTCGGAACGGACCACAGGGAGACCCATCATGATCATGCGCAAACCGTTGAAAGCGTTGTCTTACGGCCTCGTCCTGGGGGCCATGTGCGTACCCGCGGCGGGTGCGGCGGATTACTTCAAGGGCAAGACGGTGACCATCACCGTCGGTTCCAGCGCCGGCGGCGGTTACGACGGCTACGCCCGTTTCCTCGGGCGCCATTGGGGGCGACTGATTCCAGGCAACCCCAGCTTCATCGTCAAGAACATGCCCGGCGCCGGCAGCCTCAAGGCGACCAACCATATCTACAGCGTCGCGGCGAAGGACGGCACCCAGGTCGGCGCCGTCCAGAACGGCATCATCTTCGAGCCCCTGTTCAAGGTCATGGGCAGCGGCAACGACGCCAAGTTCGACGCGACGAAGCTGAGCTGGATCGGCGCCGTCACCAAGGAAACCGCCGTCATGGTCGTGTGGCACGCGACGCCGTTCAAGTCCGTGGCCGACGTGCGCAAGGCCGCCAAGGTGCGGACCGGCGCTTCGGGACCGACCACCAGCTACGGCGTCTATCCGCGCCTGATGAATGCCACCATGGGCACAAATATCCAGGTCGTCATGGGCTACAGCGGCACCTCGGACATCACGCTGGCGCTGGAACGCGGCGAGATCGAGGCTATGACCGGCTGGGATTTTTCATCGGTCGCGAGCCGCAAGGGCCAGTGGCTGAAGGACAAGAAGATACGCATCCTGGTCCAGTTCGCCAAGAAGCGCCACCCGCAGATGCCCGACGTGCCGCTGGCGAGCGAGCTGACCACCAGCAAGCTCAACCGCGACGTGCTCGAGCTCATCGCCGCACGCCAGGAGATCGGCCGCCCCTATATCGCACCGCCGGGGGTGCCGGCGGAGGCGATCACGCCGCTCCGCACGTCGTTTATGGCGATGATGAAGGATCCGACGTTCCTCGCGGACGCCAAGAAGAGCCGGATCGAGATCATGCCGTCCGACCATAAGGAGGCTCTCACCTCGGTCAAGGCCGCCTTCGCCGCGTCGCCCGATGTGGTCGCCAGGGCGCGCAGTATCCTGTTCGTCAAGAAGGCGAAAAAGAAGAAGAAATAAGCGCGTTGCACAGAAAAATGCCGCCGGCCCTACGCCAGGACCGGCGGCTTCATTCTGACGGCGTCCTCAACCGAGCGTCGGGTCGAGGATGACCTTGCCCGGCACGGCGCCGGATTCGATCAGGCGGTGCGCCTCGCGGATCCGGCTCAACGGGAAGACCTTTTCGATATTGACCCTGATCTTGCCCCGGCCCGCGGCGTCGAGCGCCTGACGCACGTTCTCCATGGTCGAGCCGGCGCTGCCCATGATGGTGATTTTCGAATCGTAGAGCTTGAAGCAGTCGAGCGGGACGATCGGCCCCCCATGGGCGCCCGCCGTCACCAGACGGCTGTCGTGGGCCATGGCGGCGAAGGCCTTGGGGAAGGTCTTCGGGTTGGCGATGTTGTCGTAGACGAGATCGACGCCGTGGCCGTCGGTGATGCGCAGAATTTCCTCGGTCAGGTCCTGTTCGCCGTAGTTGACGACGAAGTCGGCGCCGAGATCCTTGCCGATCTGGGCGCGGTCGGCCGAGCCGGCGGCCCCGATCACCTTCGCGCCCGCCATCTTGGCGATCTGCACGCCGATCGAGCCGAGCCCGCCGGAACAGCCCATCACCAGCACCCAGTCCTCGGCCTTCACCTTGCCCATGGTGTACATGAGGTGGAACGCCGTCGGGCAATGGCGGATGACGACGGAGGCCTGGTGGTAATCAAGCCCGTCGGCGATGGGGAAGCACATGGTGGCATGGGCCACCACCAGTTCCGCATCGCCGCCCCAGCGGTTGACGCCGAGCATGCCCTTTTCCCCGGGCCCCGCCCGCGACAGAACGGAGACGCGCGAACCGACGGGAGGCATGGTCACGCCGTCGACGGCGGGGCCTTGGGCGACGACCTCGCCGGACGGATCGACGCCCAGCACCAGCGGCAGGATGGGTTTGCGCTGCATCTGGGTGCCGGCGCGGACGCCGCAATTGAGCACGCGGTTGACCGTCGTGGCGTGGACCCTGACGACGACCTGCCCGGCCCCCGGGACGGGGTCGGGCACGTCTTCGTAGCGGAGGACCTCGGGCGGGCCGAACTCGCGCAGGATGGCTGCCTTCATGCAGGCGTCACTTCGGCTTGACGAAGCTGGTCTTCAGCGTGCCGAGCTCGCCAATGGTGGTGACGATCTTGTCGCCTGCCTTGAGGAAGATGCCGCGGCCCTTACCGACGCCGGCAGGCGTGCCCGTGGTGATGACGTCGCCGGGCGCCAGCGTCAGGTGCTGACTCAGGTAGGCGATCTGCTCCTCGATCTTGTACCACATCTCGCCGGAGTTGCCGTCCTGCATCTGTTCGCCGTTGAGCCAGAGCTGGATCGGCTGGCTGTAGATGTCCTTGATGTACTGGCGCGGCGTGATCCACGGCCCCATGGGGGTCGAGCCGTCCCAGTTCTTGCGTCGGAAGCGGTCGCGCCGGAAGGCTTGGTCCTGCGGCGTCTTCGCCTCGGCCGCGGTGGGACCACGCACCGACATGTCGTTGAGGATGGTAAAGCCGGCGACGTATTTGAACGCGTCCTCCTTCTTCACCCAGAAGGCGGGCTTGCCGATCACGACCGCGACCTCGGATTCCCAGTCGATAGCGGTCGAGGTGCGGGGCAGGTGGATCTTCGCCCCTTCGCCGACGACGACCTGACGCGGCGTCTTGAGGAAAAACACCGGAGCGTTGATGGACTTGTCGGGCATCGGCGCGGTATTGCCCATCTCGGCCCGATGGGCGACGTAGTTGGACGCTATGCAGAAGATGTTGCCGGGATACATGATCGGCGGCAGCAGGGTGGTCCGCGACAGCGGCTTGCACGCCGCCTTGTGCTTGCCGGCGGCGACCTCGGCCGCCACTTTTTTCATCCAGCCGTTGGCGGCGGACCATTTTTCCAGAAGGGTCAGGGTGGAGGTCGTGTCCACCGGCGCCTTCCGGACCTTGCTCAGGTCGACGACGGTCTTGTCGACGAGAATCCCGGGTGTCGGCTTGCCTTTGTCTCCCTTGAACGTCAGCAGGCGGTATTGCGTGGCCATTCCTGTCTCCTTGATGGGCACATTTCTTTTTCGGTGAAAGAGGCGGCTATTCCCACGGACCCAGGAACGGTTCGCCGGCGTAGCTGTCGGACAGCGCGGGCAGGCGCTCCGGCCACACGCCCGGCTTGACCTTGCGGCGCTTCGACGCCGGGCGCGGCTTGCCGTCCCAGCCGATCTGTTCCATGTAGTAGTAGAGCTGCACCGCGTGGCCGTCGGGATCGCGGACGATGACGTGATAGTCGATCCCGGGGAGCAGTTCGGGCGGCAGCTCGGATACCGTGCAGCCTTTGTCGGTGAGAAACGTCCGCGCGTCGCGTAGCTGCCGGTAGTTAGCGACCTGCAGGCCGAGGGCGAAGTTCGTCGTGTGCGGCGACAGGCCGAGCTCCGCGCGAAGCGCGAGGGGATAAAGCGCCACCGAATGGTGTTCGGTATTGGCGCGGAGGAATTCGCAGACGTGTCCCTTGTAGGTCACGGTCTCCGTCGGCGTGAAGCCGAGCATGTCCCTGTAGAACCGCTTTGCCGCCGCGACGTCCTTCATGAACAGGCGCACCGGGCCCAGGCGCACCACCTTGAACGGACGCGCCAGAAGGATGCCGTCCACGTCGTAGGTCGCTTCGGGACGTTTCGTTTCGCGATGGCCGGAGGCGAGATCGACGCCGCGCACCAGCGCGTCCTGGACTTCCTGGTATTCCGATATCTGGGGAAGCTCGGGCGCCTCGTGGAAGATTCGGTCGTGCATGGCGAGCGGCTTCGAATGCCCGTCCCATCCGATCTGCTCGATGCCGTAAAAGAGCTCGTTGACGTTGCCATCGGGGTCGGAGAGGTAGGTGTGCCAGTTCGACCCCGGCATGTCGCGCCCCGACCGCACCAGCGGCACCTGCTTGGCACGGAACCACTTGATGGCGTCGGAGATCTGGCCGAGGCTGCCGCACTGCCATGTGATCTGGTTTGTGGTGATCCCTTCGGGCCAGCGCTCCTTGCCGTCCCGGACCTCGCGGGCGGAGCGGTTGAACAGCACGAGAGCATGGTGATCGGAGCCGTAGCGGGTGAACACGCCGATCGGCGGCCCCTGCACCCGGGCGAGCTGTTCCGGCGTCATGCGCTTGGAGAAATCGATCCGGTCGCTGACGATGAAACCGAGAAGATCGGTGTAGAACCGGAGGCCTTCCTCAATCTTGTAGAGGTTGAAGCCGAAGTGACCGAGGCGGGTGATGCAGAAGGGCCGGTCGAGGGCGACGCCGCCCACGGCGAACTTCCCGTCGCCGGTGGGGCGCCCGTAGAAGCCTTCGAAATCCGCGTCGTTCACGCCCTTCTCCCCAGTGCTTTGCCAGCATCCCGTCCCGCGCCGGAATTCCTCTTTGTTTTCAAAGGGAGTTAGACAGATTTTCTCGGCAAATCAAGCACTACGTTAGGGATGTTTGCGGGCGACGCGCCACTTACGGTCGATGACGGCGCCATGCCCTCGGGCTGCTGAGCTCGCGATGGTCGAGCCGGCCGCCGGACCGGGACACGTTCCCGCCGAATTTTAGATGAGAAGATTCGGGTAAAGTATTGATCTATTTTTATTGATTGGCTCGGACGTGAGCGGCTTGCTGCTGCGGCATATGCGCCGCACGGGCATGAGGTTTACGTGCCGGACACGGCGTTGTGGACGGCGGTGGACCAGGTATCGAAGGTGACCTCCACCTGTGTACTGAGGGCGGTGACGCCACCGATAATGGCAACGCAAATAAGGGCAGCAATCAGGCCGTATTCGATCGCCGTGACCCCGTCCTCGGCCGCACAGAAGGTCTTGATCCAGGTCCTCAGAGAAGCAGGCATTTCTCGCTCCTGATAATGGTTCCGCGGGCCCGGCCCGGGTTGTCGAATTCCAGTCTTCTCCATCCTCACTATCGGGGGCGGGCTCTTAAAAAACGCTTAACATCAGCGGGCTACGGGCCATACTGGGCCTTCGGCACAGAGGAAGTACACGGAGAACACGGGACATGGCGGAACAATCGCGAGGGACGGGCGGACGACCCGAACGGCCGCAGTATTACGTCTGCTGGATGACAAATGTCGATCCGGCGCCCAGGACCGACAAGACCGTCGAAGAGATACGCCAGGAACATTTCGCCTACCTGTCGGACCTTGAGGCGCGCGGCATCCTCCTGGCTGCCGGCCCGTTCATGGATCGCGACGGCAAGCGTCACGGCGCCGGCATGATGATCCTGCGTGCCGGCTCCATCGAAGAGGCGGACCGCATCGCCGCCGAGGAACCCTATCGGAAGCACGGACTGCGCCATCACGCGCCGATGCCGTGGCAATGGGCCGAAGGCGCGGTTACCCAGACGTTCCGCATGAAGGCGCGCGACTTCGAAGTGAAGTAGGCGGAATACGGGCCGCCCGGTGGGCTCTTGTGCCGGCGGCCTGTCTCAGGCCGGGACGGGCTTTTCCCCCTGCGTCGCGAAGCGGCGGAGCAGGCGGCGCTCGGCCGGATCGAAATCGGTGCGGGCATGGGCGGTCGAGCGGTTGTCCCAGATCAGCAGGTCGCCGGGCCGCCACTTGTGGACGTAGATGAATTCGGGGCTTTCGATCAGGGTGAAAAGCCGTTCCAGCAGGGCATCGGATTCCTTCTCCGGCAGGTCCTCGATGGCAAAGGTCATCAATCGGCTCAGGAACAGCGCCTTGCGCCCCGTCTCGGGGACGATGCGGACGGCCGGGTGGCTGTAGCTCTTGAGGGCGGTGTTGTCGCGCCGCAATGTGGTGCCGTGCAGAAATCCCTGGAGTGCGTTGCGTCCCGCCAGCAGCCGCCGGGTGTCGCCGTCGAGGGCGTCATAGGCCGCGGTAGTTGAGGCGAACATGGTGTCGCCGCCGGCCTTCGGCACTTCGATGGCATAGAGCACGGTCGCCCGCGACGGCGTCTCGACATAGGACATGTCGGAATGGAAATGCATCTCCCCGTCCGGCAGGGAGCCGATGGGCTTGCCGTTCTCGCGGATGTTGGACACCAGCATGGTGTAGCCGTCGTAGGAATCGGCCGCGTCGCGCTTTGATTCGTTTCGCAGTTCCTTGGGGCGGGGTCGCTCGATCAACTCGCCGAACAGACGGGCGATGGTGACCTGCCGGTGTTCGTCGAGGTCCTGGCCACGAACGACGATGACCCCAAAATCGAGCCAGGCGCGGACGAGTGCGTCGGCGTCTGCGGAGGCGAGCGGGCAGGAAAGGTCGACGCCGGAAATCTCGGCGCCGATGTGGCGGGTGAGGGGGGTGACGGCGAGGGGCATGGGTCTTCCTAGAAAGGTCGGGTACCTTGAATGGTCAGGCGCTTCATGAGCCGCGTTTCCGTGGGCGGAAAGTCGCGCCGGGCATGGGCAAGGCAGCGATTGTCCCACAGCAGCACGTCCCCCGCCCGCCAGCGGTGCTCGTAGATGAAGGCCGGGGTCTCGATATGGTCGAACAGGATCGCGAGTATATCCCGACTCTCATCAGGGGGCAGTCCGACAATCTCCTGGGTCATCAGGCGATTGACGTAGAGCGCCTTGCGCCCGGTGACCGGGTGGGCGCGCACGACGGGGTGGACGCATCGGGCGACGTCGTCGGGGTTGGTCTTGCGTTGTTCGTTGTCGGTCGCGCGAGTGCTGTTGTAGGTGAAGGCGTGCAGTGCCTTCCGCCCGTCGATGCGCGACTTGAGCCCGGCGGGCAGCGCGTCGTAGGCGGCATACATGTTGGCGAAGGCGGTTTCGCCGCCGTGGGTGGTGGGCGTAATGCAGTGCAGCATCGTCGCCGCGAGCGGTTCCTCGACGTAGATGCCGTCGGAATGGAATTCGATGTCGCCTTCGGGAAGCGTGCCGATATAGGCCCCGTTTTCCTGGATGTTGGTGACCAGCATGATGTAGGGATTGCGGCCGCCTTCCGTGGGTACCTTGTCGGCGAAGCGCGACCATGGGGCGAGGGGGCCGAAACGGGCGCCGAAAGCTACTTGCTGGTCCTCGTCGATATGCTGGTCGCGCAGCAGGATCAGCGCCGATTTATGCCAGGCGGACTCGATCGCGGCGAAGTCGGCATCGTCGATCCCGGCGGCGATATCGGCGCCGCCGATTTCGGCACCGAGCGCAGGCGACAGCGGTGTGGCGGTGATAGGCACCGGCTCCTCCCTGGAAGAAGGCGTCGAATATTCTAGGCCGGGGAGAGGGATGATTCCAGCGCTGGTGATGCAGCTGGCGGGAGGTTCAGTCGTTCCGGATGCGGACTTCGCGGCTCAGGAAGGCCGGCATATGGTCGCCGAAGGCCACGACCTTGTCTTCTTCGCGGCTGTCGTCCTGCCGTTCGCGGCGGGGTTTCCCGCGGCTGCGAGAGTCGCGGCCGCCGCTGCGGCGGCTCTTTTGGTCGCTATCGTCGTGCTCACGTGCGGCAACGGGCTCACGGGGCTGTGCGACGCCCGCGTTTTCATCGGCCGCCGGCTCCGCTGGGGCCGCGGGGCGGTCGTTGCGTGATCGCTCGCCACGTCCACTGGGCTCGCGCGATTTGCGTGAGCGCCCGCGCGAACGATCGGGCCTCGCACCGTCATCGCCCGTCGCCTGCGGCGAGACGAATCCCTCGATCGTGGTGATGGGAATGGTCTTGCCCAGCAATCGTTCGATCGCAGCGATGAACTTGGCGTCGTCGGGGGTGGCCAGGGTGATGGCGCGTCCCTTGGCGCCGGCGCGGCCGGTTCGGCCGATGCGGTGGACATAGTCCTCGGCATGGAAGGGCACGTCGAAATTGAAGACATGGCTCATGCCCTGAATGTCAAGTCCGCGACCGGCCACGTCGGTGGCGACCAGATAGGTGATCTTTCCCGCCTTGAAGGCCTCGAGGGTCTCGGTCCGAGCCGACTGCGCCATGTCGCCGTGCAGCGGGGCCACGGAAAACCCGTGCCTGCGCAGGGACTTCGCGAGAACGTCCACGTCACGCTTGCGGTTGCAGAAGACGAGTGCGTTCTTGACGTCCTCGGAGCCCAGAAGCGCCCGGAAGGCGGCCCGTTTCTCCGCATCGCGTCCGGAACAACGGAAGAAGGAATGCTCCACCGTTTCGGCCGCCGAGGACATGCGCGAAACCGTGATTTCCTTCGGGTTCATCAGGAATTTGTCGGCGAGCCGCTTCACCTCCGGCGGGAAGGTGGCGGAGAAGAACAGCGTCTGTCGGATGCGCGGCAGGAAGCCGACGATCCGCTCGACGTCGGGAATGAAGCCCATGTCGAGCATCCGGTCCGCTTCGTCGATCACCAGGATCTTGACGTCGGTGAGGAGGATGCGGCCGCGTTCGAAGTGATCGATCAGTCGGCCTGGCGTCGCGATCAGCACGTCGACGCCGCGGTCGAGCTTCTCGATCTGCGGCCCGAAGGATTCGCCGCCGATCAGCAGGGCCATGGTCAGCTTGTTGTACTTGCCGTAGATCTGGAAATTCTCGGCGATCTGCGCAGCAAGCTCGCGCGTCGGCGTCAGGATGAGCGATCGCGGCATGCGCGCCCGCGCCCGTCCCTGGGCCAGGATATCGATCATCGGCAGGGTGAAAGATGCCGTCTTCCCGGTCCCGGTCTGGGCGGAACCGAGGATATCCCGCCCCATCAGAACGAAGGGAATGGCCTGGGCCTGGATCGGGGTGGGTTTCTGGTAGCCGGCGTCGACGACGGCCTTGAGCACGTTGCTGGACAGGCCAAGCGCGTCGAAAGTGGCGGAATCAGCGGGGTTTTCGGACAATGAACTCTATCAGTCTCTCGCGAGTGGGTACCCCTCATATGGGGGCGGCGCCACCATAGTCAATAGAGGGTCGGGTTGGAAGCGCTATTGCAGGGGCCCCGCGCCCCGCGTGACGGGGCCCCTGTGGGGCGAGGACGGTCAGTCCGGGAAGGAGTCTCCGCCGTTATCCATGATGGTTTCGTCGTCCGCGCGGGGCGGGAACAGCTCACGGGTGGCCTCGACCACGAGGGCGCGAAACGCCGGATCGCTGATCCCGTTGATGGCGCCAGCGCGGGCGACGACGTAGGAATCGAGGCGGTCGCCGAAACACCATGCCGCCTGGAGAGTCGTCCCGTCACCCGGCGCAGCGGCAAGGGTGCCGTCGTCGCAAATCTTGGTCGGCGCGAGCGTCGTGTTGAACGCGAGCACGACCTTCAGGTTCTTCTCGGCGCTGGGACCAGGGCTGGTCGTGAAGTTGGTGGTGCCCCCGGCGTTCTGGCCATGCATGCTTTCGGTCACCGCGCGCGCGAAGCTCTGTGCGTCGGCGCCGAACGTGCTTCCCAGAATTTCGACCTTCGTGTCGCGGTTCTGATGATAGGCCGTGAAATTGTAGAAATCGTATGCCGGCTCGAGCTGTGAGGTCACGCTGACTCCGTTCGGCGCGCAGGCACCGGCAAGGCCGAGGACGAACGCTGTACGGACGGCAATACCGATTCGTGTCATGGGTTCCTTCTCCTCTCTCTCGCAATGCGCGGCGGACCGCTGCATTCGCCGATTAGCGCATGATCCCCAGCCGCAATCCGCGGTCACGGTCATTATCGCGGTTTTCGTCCCGGCGCGGAAACAACTCCGCCGTGACCTGGGCGACCATGGTACGGAAGCGTGGATCCTCGATCGACGTCACCGGCGTGACGTAGGCGGTGACATCCGAATCGGCGCGGTCGCTCCAGCACCAGGCGGCGCGTAGTATGGTGATGCCGCCTTGCCCGGTCGGGGTGAAGCCCTTGGCTTGGCACATGCCGAGCCCCTCCGGCGACGAATTGAACGCCAGCACGACACGGAAATTCTTTTCGGCGCTGGGGCCCGGCGTGGTTGTGAAGTTGCTCTGCACGCTGGAATTCGGCCGGTTCATGGCGGCGGTCACGGCGTGGGCGAAACGCCCGGCGTCAAGGCCCAGCGTGTTGCCGTGAATCTCCACCAGTGTGTCGCGGTTGTAGTGATATTTGGTGAAGTTGTAGTAGTCGTAGGACGAACGATATTGCGACGTCAGGCGCGGCGCGTCCGTGGAGCAGCCCATGACCGTTGCAAGGACAACGGCCGCAGCGAGCAGGGATTTCTTCGTCATGACGGGTCTCCTGACATTCCGGCGATTCCGGATGGACGCGGGATCGTGAAGCCTAGGGGAAAACCGCCCGAACGTCCGATGAACGGCACAGCGTCATTCGCCGTTATTGGGCTCGCTCGGCAGATGATGGTTGTCCGTGGGGAACAGTTCCGTCGCGGTCTCCTGCACCAGGGCGCGGAACCCTGTGTCGGCGATGCCGCTCGCTGCACCGAGGTACCCGGTTGCAAAAGAATGGCCGCTGGTACCGGGACACCAGGCCGCATCGAGCCGCACGGCGCCACCGCGGGATTTTGCCGGCTCGAACGTCTCCATGCGGCAGATGTCGCCTCTGGAGCGGACGTTGAACAGGAGGACGAGGCGCGCCGTCTTGTCCGCGCTCGGTCCCGGCGTCGTGGTGAAGTTGGTGACGGCGCCCCGACGTTTGTTCGGGATCATTTTGGTCACCGCCTCGGCGAAGGCTTCGACGCCCATGCCGAAGGGATCCCCCTTAATGACGACGCGCGCGTCGCGGTCGCGCAAATAGAGGTCGAAGTCCTGGGGGTCGTAGGCCGTTTCGATGTCACCGACGATGCGCGGTGTCGCGGCTTGCGAGGACCTGCCGCCTGACACTGCGGCGGTAAAGACCAGTCCAACGACCAACGGACCGGCGATGGCGGGGAGAAACCTGATCATGGCAATGCTCCGAATGCCCGGATTGCGGCGGCGCTTTCACCTGCCGATCCTTGTTGCCCGGATTTTCGCGCCAATCGGCCGCGAACGCAGCAGGATTCGCGATCACATCTCGGTGATCGGCGGACGCCAGGGAGCCTCGAAAAGGCGCCGATGTCCTAGATATCGAGGTCGGAGGCCTCGCGCGCGTGCTCCTGGATGAACTGGAGACGCAGTTCGGGCTTCCGCCCCATCAGGCTTTCGACCCGCTTCCGGGTATCCTTTTGCGCGCCGTCGGGAATGACGATGCGCAGAAGAATCCGGCGGGCCGGGTCCATGGTGGTTTCCTTGAGCTGGGCCGGCGGCATCTCGCCGAGCCCCTTGAACCGGCTGATCTCGACCTTCCCCCGTCCGTTGAAGGTGGACTTGAGCAGAACATCCTTGTGGGCGTCGTCGCGCGCGTATTCGCTGTGTCCGCCCTGGGTCAGGCGGTAGAGCGGCGGCACGGCGAGATAGAGGCGCCCGGCCGCGATCAGGTCCGGCATCTCGCGGTAGAAAAAGGTGATCAGGAGCGAGGCGATATGCGCGCCGTCGACGTCGGCGTCGGTCATGATGATGACCCGTTCGTAACGCAGCCTGGCGAGGTCGAAGCGTGTTCCCGCGCCGCAGCCGAGCGCCTGCACGAGGTCGTTGATTTCCTGGTTGCCGTGCATCTTCTCCGTCGTCGCGGTGGCGACGTTGAGGATCTTGCCGCGGAGTGGCAGGACCGCCTGGATGCGGCGGTCTCGGGCCTGCTTGGCCGATCCGCCGGCGGAATCGCCTTCGACCAGGAAGATCTCCGTGCCCTCGGATGTGCCTTCCGAGCAATCGGCGAGCTTCCCCGGCAGCCGGAGCTTGCGGGTCGCGGATTTGCGCGTCTGTTCCTTGTCGCGGCGGCGCGCGGCGCGTTCTTCGGCCCGTTCGATGAGGGCTTCGAGCAAACGGTCGGCGGTCGCCGGGTCGGCCGCCAGCCAGTGGTCGAAATGATCCTTGATGGCGGCGTCCACCATGCGCGTGACGGCGGACGAGGCGAGTTTTTCCTTGGTCTGGCCCTGGAACTGGGGATCACGGATGAAGATCGACAGCGCGCCGAGGACGCCTTCCATCACGTCGTCGGCGGTGATCTGGGCGGCCTTGCGGTTTCCGGTCAGATCGCCATAGGCCTTGATGGCGCGGCCGAGCCCGGTGCGCAGCCCCGCCTCATGGGTGCCGCCCTGGGGCGTGGGCACGGTGTTGCAGTAGGAATCCAGCTGGCCTTCGCCGTCCGCCGGCCAGGTCAACGCCCATTCGATGCGGCCCGCTGTTTCGCCGTTCGTGCCCAGCTTGCCCTCGCCGGCGAAAGGCGTCGGTGTGAACGAACGACGATCGCCCAGGGCCTCGGCGATGAAATCGGCGAGTCCGCCGGGGAAGTGCAGTACAGCCTTTTCCGGCGTGGCGTCCTTGGGCCCGAGCAGCGCCTTGTCGCAGTTCCAGACGATTTCGACGCCGCGGTGCAGGTGCGCCTTGGCGCGCGCCATACGGTAGAGGCGGGCAGGGCGGAACTCCACATCCTTTCCGAAGATCTCGATGTCGGGATGAAAGCGTATGGTGGTGCCGCGGCGGTTGGGCGCGGCGCCGGCGTTCTTCAGTTTGCCCTTGGGCTTGCCTCGGGAATAGGTCTGCGTCCACAGCTTCTTCTCGCGCGCGACCTCGACCTCGAGCGTATCGGCCAGCGCGTTAACCACCGACAGGCCGACGCCGTGCAAACCGCCCGAGGTCTCATAGACCTTGGCGGAAAATTTGCCGCCCGAATGCAGGGTGGTGAGGATCACCTCCAGCGCCGAACGGTTCCGGAACTTGGGATGCGGGTCCACCGGGATGCCGCGGCCGTTGTCGCGCACCGTGAGCCAGTTGCCGGGCACCAGCGCTATCTCGATGCGCGAGGCTTCGCCGGCGATCGCCTCGTCCATGGCATTGTCGATGACTTCGGCGGCGAGGTGGTGCATGGCCGCCTCGTCGGTGCCGCCGATGTACATGCCGGGGCGGCGGCGGACCGGCTCGAGCCCCTCGAGGACCTCGATGTCCTTGGCGGAATAACCCGACGTGCCCTTGCCCCCGGCCTTGCCCGGCTTCGCCGACGAAAACAGGTCTGCCATACGTTCTACGCCCTGTGCTTGCGTGATCCACCAGCCGTGCCGGGGGTTCTAGATATAGGAGCGGTCGGGGCCGGTATGCAAGTAAATCTAGGGAGAACGGCAGCGTCAGGCGCAAGATATTGTAGTGGCCCAAAAAAACCGGCCGCCCCCGAAGGAGCGGCCGGCGGAGACGCCTGGTCCGGGCAGGCTCAGACCGAGTAGTACATCGCGAACTCGATCGGGTGCGGTGCGGTCTCAAAGGCCACGACTTCGGCCCACCGGAGGTCGCAATAGGCCTTGATCTGATCTTCGCTGAAGACATCGCCCTTGAGCAGGAAGTCCTTGTCCGCCCACAGTGAGTCGAGCGCCTCGCGCAGAGAGCCGCACACCGTCGGCACGTTGACCAATTCTTCGGGTGGCAGATCATAGAGGTCCTTGTCCATGGCCTCGCCCGGATCGATCTTGTTCTGGATGCCGTCGAGCCCCGCCATCAGCATGGCCGCGAAGGCGAGGTAGGGATTCGCCGACGGGTCGGGGAAGCGGACCTCGACGCGCTTGCCCTTGGGGCTGGCGGCATAGGGGATGCGGCACGAGGCGGAGCGGTTGCGCGCCGAATAGGCGAGCAGCACCGGCGCCTCGAACCCCGGCACCAGGCGCTTGTAGCTGTTGGTGGTGGGGTTGGTGAAGGCGTTGATGGCCTTGGCGTGCTTGATGATGCCGCCGATGTAATGCAGGCAGGTCTCCGACAGGTCGGCGTAGCCGGAGCCGGCGAAGACGTTCTTGTCGCCCTTCCAGATCGACTGGTGACAATGCATGCCCGAGCCGTTGTCGCCGAACACCGGCTTCGGCATGAAGGTCGCGGTCTTGCCGTAGGAATGGGCGACCATATGGACGACGTACTTGTAGATCTGCATCTCATCGGCCATGCGCAGCAGCGAGCCGAAGCGCGAGCCGAGCTCGTTCTGGCTGGGAGCCACCTCGTGATGGTGCTTCTCCATATTGAGACCCATTTCGGCCATGACGGTGGTCATCTCGGCGCGCAGATCGGTCATCGAATCGACCGGCGGCACCGGGAAATAGCCGCCCTTGATGGCCGGGCGGTGACCGGTGTTGCCTTCGTCGAATTCGTCGCCGGAGACCCAGGGGCCTTCATCGCTGTCGATCTTGTAGAAGCAGTGCTCCATCGAGCTCTTGAAGCGCACGCTGTCGAACACGAAGAATTCCGCTTCCGGGCCGAAATAGGCGGTGTCGCCGATTCCGGTCGAGGCGAGATAAGCCTCGGCCAGCTTGGCTGTCGACCGCGGATCGCGCCCGTAGGGCTGTCCCGTCGACGGCTCCAGGACGTCGCAGAACAGGATCAGCTGGGGCTGCGCCGTGAACGGGTCCATGACCGCCGTGGCCGGGTCCGGCATCAGGGTCATGTCGGATTCATTGATCGCTTTCCAGCCGGCGATGGACGAACCGTCGAACATAATCCCTTCGGCGAAGATGTCTTCATTGATGGTCGCGACGGTCTGTGCCGTATGCTGCCACTTGCCTTTCGGATCGGTGAACCGGAAATCAACGTACTTGACGTCGTTGTCCTTGATCATCTGAAGGACTTTTTTGACTTCGTCGGCCATTGTCACAACTTCCCTTTTTTTGTCTCGTCGTTGGCGGATCAGGCCCGGCCGGCCTGACGCGGGGCGTGGCCGGGAAACTGCATTAATTCAGACGGCTTCGCTGCCGGTTTCGCCGGTGCGGATACGGATCACTTCCTCGATCGTCGATACGAAGATCTTGCCGTCGCCGATGCGTCCCGTGCGGGCCGCGTTTGTGATGGCTTCGATGGCGCGCTCGACCAGACCGTCGTCCATCACGATTTCGATCTTCACCTTGGGCAGGAAATCGACGACGTATTCGGCGCCCCGGTACAGTTCGGTGTGGCCTTTCTGGCGGCCGAATCCCTTGGCTTCGGTGACGGTCATGCCTTGCAGACCGATGTCGTGAAGGGCCTCCTTCACCTCGTCCAGTTTGAAGGGTTTAATGATGGCTTCGATCTTTTTCATCGCTGAGAGAGTTCCAATCCTGGAAGGTTGAGCCGATGACCAGGCTGCAGAAAAGCATGAGGTTTACGAGGCCATCAAGCAGGGCTTGTGCCAACTTCGTTTTTTTAATATATTCAGATACTTATGCAACTTTCGGGGGCGTTTTGGATGGCGTTCCGACAATAGTTGCATAATTTTTCGGCAAAATGTCCAATTTATGTGCATATGGGCTCAAAACCGGCATCGCGAGCCGTTCTGGAGCTCCCGGCCACCTTGACGGAACCACAGCTATTCACTACTAAGTCGCCTTCTTTACGGCGGGTGTAGCTCAGTTGGTTAGAGCGCCAGATTGTGGATCTGGAGGTCGTGGGTTCGATCCCCATCACTCGCCCCATATTTTGGCGTTTTTCAAGGGCTTGGCTGGAAACGGCCAAGCCCTTCCCCGTGTCAGCCCGGGACGTCGGATTTTTTCTTTCCTTTGCCCTTGCCCTTGCCCTTGTCCTTGCGCTTGACGATGCCCTTCTCGGCGAGCTTGATCTCCTCACGCATCTTCCGGATCGTGCTTTCGGGGATCGAGTAGATGCGCTTCATGAAGACGGTGAGCTCCTCCCCGGAGACCGGATTGATGGAAATGCGCGAGGCCTCCGCCGCCCTGAGAAAAGTGGGATCCTTCACCGTCTTCGTCAGCGCCGTGCGATAGGTCGCGACGGCGTCCGGCGCCATTCCCGGCGGGCCCATGAAGGGCCGGCCCAGCTTCTGCTTGGCCAGGAGAATCTCCAAGATGTCACGGGATTCGGGATCGGTGACGTAGCTGCCGATGAAGGGAATGCCCTTGAGCAGCGGGTCGTTCACGGGTTCCATCGTCATCTGCATGATGATGCGGATCTTCTTGTTGTTGAGCCAGTCCGTGCGTGAGCCGGTGATGCTGTCCCATTCGTAGTTGATCGAGCCCTGGACCTCGCCGTTTTCGATCGCGAGCGCCATGTTGTTGGTGCCCTTGTAGCCGCCGATCACCTTGAACTTCGTGCCGACGAGACGGTTCATCATCGCCGGGATAATGGCCGAGGGACCGCTGGAATTTCCGAGGATCATCTCCTGCTTGAAGATCTGGTCGGCGCGGTGAAACGGCGTGGTGTGCCACACCAGCAGCATGTTGTTGAGCTTGTTGAGGCTGATGAGGTAGGTGAATTTCGGCGGGTCGTACGGGATCGGCCGATCGACGATGAGCGGCGCGAAGGCGGACGCGGCCGAGATCAGGGCGAAATGCTTGCCGTCCTTCTCCGCGGTATTGTAGAGCCAGGTCAACGACTTGATACCTCCGGCGCCGGGCATATTCTGGACGACGATGGACGGCTGCCCGGGCAGGTACTGCTTGAGATACTTCGCGGTCAGGCGGCCGTATTTGTCGAACCCTCCGCCCGCTGCGGAACCGACGACCATGGTCACCGTCGGCGGCAATGTGGTTTCAGCCGCCGCGGTTGACGGAAACAGGGCCGCCGCGCACAAGGACAATGTCGCGGCATGAAACACAGTTCGAATCATGATTTTACCTCCCTCTGCGCCTGCGATGAGGCGTTCGGCCCGCGACGGCGGGCAGACGTCTCGTTGTGATTTCCGGGGGGCGGCATCGCATAGGCGCCGTCCCGACTTACGCAACCGAACTGAACGTGGCTTCCGATGCCAAGCCGGAATAATGAGATTCATCGTAAGCTGCGGCGTTGCCTCCGGCAATCGGGTCGTTGCGGGGTGGGGACCCGGTCCCGCTACGGGCGCCAGTCGTCGCGGTCCGTCGCCCCCGTCGCGGGCGGGTCCGGTTTCGCGGCTTCCTCCTTGCCGCCGCCGAACAGCCAGCGGAATACGCGCTTCACGCCGCGCCAGATCTTGGGAAGCAGCCAGATCATCAACGCGATGAACAGGACCAGCAGGGCTATGAAGATCCAGGGGTGCTTCACCGCCGCCCACATGCCGGCGATGACGGCGACATCTTCGCCGATGGACAATGTCCAGTTCGAGAACGGTTCCGGCGAGGTATTGACCACCGCACGGGTGCCAGCCTTGGTTGCGTGGGTCGAGGCCGCGAGCGTGCCGCCCACCAGCGCCGCTGCCAGCTCGACGCCGACGCCCATTTCCCCCACCGCGCCTGCCGCCAGGATGGCGCCCGCCGGGATGCGCACGAAGGTGTGGATCGAATCCCACAGGGTATCGACGCCCGGAATCTTGTCGGCAACGAACTCGACCGCGTACATCAGGCCGGCGGCGGCAATCACCAGCGGATTGGCGAGGATCTGCAGGTCCGGGGGCAACACCATGTTGCCGGTGACGGCGAGGATGCCGAGGGTCAGGATGGCGGCGTAGAGGTTGATGCCGCTGGCCCACGAGGTCCCAAGGGCGAGCGCGATCGGCTGCACGATGTCCATCGGTCCGGGTCCCCTGTGGTTGCTATGGCGCCCATGTTGGCGGTACGGACGATGCTTGGCAAGGGTGGCGGGCCGTCGCCGGCGGGCGTGGTGCGGGTCAGCGCGGCCGCCGCCGGATGACGGGAATGGTGCGGCGCGGCGCACCAATGCGGCCGGAGAGAGCATCGTCGAACCGC
The DNA here is from genome assembly GCA_009380075.1 of Alphaproteobacteria bacterium. GTDB lineage: Bacteria > Pseudomonadota > Alphaproteobacteria > SMXQ01 > SMXQ01 > WHSO01. Next base: position 18,906 of record WHSO01000021.1, read on the forward strand.
TGCATGGCATGGTCCAGTGCCGCGTCCGGATCGTCGGGCGCGTTTCGGGCCGCCGCTGCATCGGCGCGAACGTTCTTCTGCCGGTAGCTCGCTACGATCACTACGGTTGCCACGAGCACGACAAGGACGATCCCGCCGGCGAGCACGATGGTAAGGACGCCCACTGCCGCCAGGGTGGCCAGGGCGATGGCGCCCAGTATCCATATCAGGACCATGCTCGCCGCAGCATCGGACCGTCGCGCCCGCGCGGCGGCATCGAGCTGGTCGAGACCGCGCCCTTTTGTTGGTCGGACCCTTAGGTCCTGCGTCAGGGCATGACGAGGACGCCGTACCGGTTCGGGTACGGCAGCCGGACGCCCGATGTCTCGGATACGAGTCGCTGGCGTCGAGGCGCCGACCGCCGCACCCGGCACGGCCGCATGGTTCGGCATGAAAAATTTCACGGCGGCGGCGCCGAACATGAAACCCCCGATATGCGCCCACCATGCGACGTGGGAGCTGCCGTCGTCGATGATCGCGAACAGCACCTGCATGCCGATCCAAAGGCCGATAAGCAGGAACGCCGGCACCATGGGGTAGTAGAACCAGAAGACAAAGATACGGATGCGCGCCGTCGGATAGAGCACGGCGTAGGCACCAATGATTCCCGATATCGCCCCCGATGCGCCGACCATGGGAATCTGCGCATGCGGGTCGGGCAGGGTCTGCGCTACCGCCGCCGCCACGCCGCACAGCAGATAGAACAGCAAGTATCGTCCGTGCCCGAGGGAATCCTCGATGTTGTCCCCGAACACCCGGAGGAACAGCATGTTGGCAACTAGATGTCCGAGGCCGGCATGCAGGAACTGGCTGGTGAGCGGCGACAGAATCAGGAGAGGTTCCCGGACCAGTGCGCGCATGTCCACGTTTCCCGACACGGGTCCGAACCATAACGACGGCGTGTAGGCGAAGCGGGCGAACCAGTAGTTCAGTTCACGCTCCGTCAACGTCCATTCGGCGATGAAGACACCGATACAGGCGACGATCAGGCCGATGGTGACCCATCCCGCGTGTATGCGGCGGAGCGGATTGGCGTCGGAGATCGGGAGGAACATGGGACGATCCTGCTCCGGGGTTGCTGACGATCCGGCGTCGGTCTGGCATCATGGCGCGCCGCGTTGGTGCGCGGCAACCTGAAAGACGGTGCCCGATGACGGGGCGCCTCATCGCGGCGGAGGTCCCATGCTGACCCTTTATCACGGCCTGGCCTCGACATGCTCCAAGAAGGCGCGCCTCGCGCTGTTCGAAAAGGGCGTGCCGTTCGAAAGCCGCCTTCTCAATCTGCAGGCGTTCGAGCAACACGCGCCGGAATACCTCAAGCTCAATCCCAATGGCGTGGTGCCGACCCTCGTCCATGACGGCCGCCCCGTGATCGAATCGACCATGATCGTCGGCTACGTCGATGACGTGTTCGCCGACCCGCCGCTGACGCCCCGCGACCCGTTCGCGCGAGCGGAGATGCGTCTGTGGCTGAAATGGTCCGACGAACACGCTTACAAGGCAGTCTACGTGCCGACCTGGGACCGGCTCAGTCGTCCCGTGGCGCAGAAGCTGTCCGACGAGGAACTCGCCCGGCGCCTCGCCCATGTCCCGACGGCGGAGCGCCGTTCCCGTTGGGAGGCGACGGCGCGGCAAGGCTTTACCCAGGACGAATTCGACGCCGCCTATGCCGAGATGACGGCGACCTTCGACCGGATGGAGGCGGCGCTGGCGGACGGGCGCGACTGGCTCGCGGGGAACTATTCCCTTGCCGACATCGCTATCGTGCCCTTCGTCGAGCGCATCGACGACCTGCGTCCGGACCTCCTGGACTCGGGCAAATGGCCGGGCGTATCGGCGTGGTTCGCCCGCTACCGCGAACGCCCCGCATTCGAGTCGGCCTTCTTCTTCGAGGGCAAGGACGCCAGAATCTCCGCCATCCGCAAGGCGCTCGGCCTCGATAACCCTTAAAAATTGACGCAAATTCAATCTGTTAAAGAAATCCGTGCCCACTGGAAAATAGTCCTTGATTCTCCCCGCGATTCGTCCCAAGTTCGCAACTGCGAAGCATTCGCATTATTAACAACAGGTGCCGCGATTGACGGTGCCGGCAGGGAAGAAGGGTCGTCCATGTACGTCTGCATTTGTCGCAATTTCAATGAGCGCCAGGTCCGCGATGCGGCGAAGACCTGCGGCACGGTTGGCGAGATTTTCCGCGTCCTTGGTGGACGGCCGAGTTGCGGCAAGTGTGTCAGCGCCGTTCGGGACCTCGCAAACGACGTTTCCGGCGCCAACCGCACCATCTCCTGCGAAGCCGCCTCCGGATAGGTTTCGGTTCCCCCATCCATCCGCATTAGTTACACTTGAGTTGCAATTGCACGAGAGGCGCGCCGCCTGTGGCGGGGCGCCGGTCGTTGTGCCCGCGTGCGGGCATGTTGGGGTCACTGAGAAAGGAGCGGACTCATGCAAGGCGACAAGGCTGTTCTCGATGTCCTCAACCGAATCCTGACCAACGAGTTGACGGCGATAAACCAGTATTTCCTGCATGCGCGCACGCTCGAGCAGTGGGGATACGAAAAGCTGGGTCACAAGACCTACGAAGCGTCCATCGACGAAATGAAGGACGCGGACGAGATCGTGAAGCGAATCCTGTTCATCGAGGGGCTGCCGAACCTCCAGGAAATCGGCAAGCTCAACGTCGGTGAGGACGTGGAGGAAATCATCAAGGCGGACCTGGCACTGGAGATGAAGGCCATTCCCGTCTATCGCGAAGCGATCGAGATCTGCGAAAAAAAAGACGATTTCGTTACCCGGTGCCTGCTTGCCGAACTGCTGAAGGGCGAGGAGCACCAAGCCGACTGGCTCGAAACCCAGGTCGAGCTGATCGAGGCCATGGGCCTGCAGAACTACCTCCAGTCCCAGGTCTGATCGCCGATCCTCCTCCGGACCCTTGCGGGCTGTTGATACGCACTTATTCTTGTTATCGTCGGAGACGATAGGCCGGTGGTCGTGCGCAACCGCGGCTGGCCGGAACCGAACAAGGAACGCGTGCGGCCGCGGCCAAACGCGCCGCCCAGGGAGATACCGATGACCGATGCCCCCACCCTCGAGCCGAAGGGCAGGACCGCCCCGTCGGCGCTGCCCGCCCACCGTGATCTCTATTACGGCGGCGGCTGGCACAAGCCGGCCGGCGGCTACGAGCCAACCTGGAATCCGGCGACGGGCGAAAGCCTCGGCGACGCACCCGTTGCCAACTCCGCCGACCTGGATGCGGCGGCGAAGGCCGCCCATGCGGCCTTCCTCGACTGGCGGCGGGTCAAGCCGCTGGAGCGCGCCGCGCTGATGCGCAAGGCGGCCGCGGCGATCCGCGCTCATGCCGAGGACCTGACGCTCGCCGATTCGCTCAACGGCGGCAATCCCGTCAGCGCGGCCCGGGGCGACGTGCTGCGCTCGGCCCAGGTCATCGAGCATTATGCCGGACTGGTGCTGGAGCTGCGCGGCGATACCGTGCCGCTCGGCGAAGGCATCCTCGACTACACCCAGTACGAACCGATGGGCGTGATCGGCACCATCGTCGCCTTCAACCATCCCTTCGCCTTCGCCGCCTGCAAGCTTGGTCCGGTTCTCGGCGCCGGCTGCACCATCCTGATCAAGACGCCGGCGCAGGCGCCGCTTTCGGCGCTCCGGATGGTGGAAGTGCTGGACGGCATCTTCCCGCCCGGCGTCGTCAACGTTGTCACCGGCGGTATGGAATGCGGCGAGGCGCTGGTGGCGCATCCGCTGGTGCCGCGCATCACCCTGATCGGCAGCGTGCCCACGGGGCGTGCCGTGGCGAAGGGTGCCGCGGCGCGCCTCAAGACCACCGAAATGGAGCTCGGCGGCAAGAACGCGATGGTGGTCTACCCCGACGCCGACATCAAGAAGGCGGTGGCCGGCGCCATCGCGGGCATGAACTACACCTGGTGCGGCCAGTCCTGCATGTCCATGTCGCGGCTGTTCCTGCACGAGAAGATTTACGATGAGGTCCTGGCGGGCGTCGTCGACGCGGTGAGCAAGATCAAGCCGGGCAACCCGCAGGACGAAAACACCAAGATGGGCGCCGTGGTTTCCAGGGCGCAGTTCGACAAGATCATGAGCTACATCGAGCTCGGTCAAAAGGAGGGCGGCAAGATCATGACCGGCGGCAAGCGCCCCGACGATCCCGCCCTCGCCAGGGGCTGGTTCGTCGAGCCCACCATCATCGCCGGCATCACCCAGGACATGCGCATCGCCAACGAGGAAATCTTCGGTCCCGTCCAGTCGGTGATCAAGTGGTCGGACGAGGAGAAGATGCTGGCGGACGTGAACCGGGTCGACTACGGGCTCACGGCCTCCATCTATACCCGCGACATTTCCACCGCGCATCGCTTGGCCGGGCGCATCGACGTCGGCTACGTCTGGATCAACGCCTTTGTGCCGCCGGCGCTGGGCACGCCCTACGGCGGCATCAAGCAGTCCGGCTACGGGCGCAACAAGGTGATCGAGGAAATGCTCGGCAACATGAACATCAAGAACGTCCACGTGACGTTGTGATGTTCATCCAGGGTATGGCGCTTCAGAACGTGTTGCCCGACTTGACGTAGTGCTCCGCGATCTCGCGGCCGGTCGCCTTCCACACGTGCTCGTGCCGGTTGATGTAGGCGAGCGCCCGGTCCACCGCCCGGATGCGGTAGGCGGGGCCGGCGACGAAGGGGTGCAGACCGATGGGCAGGACCATGCCCGTTTCCGAGCCCTCCTCGTAGAGCGTGTCGAAGGCGTCCTTGATCATCTGCTCGAACTCCGCCGGCGAATAGTGCATGCGGTTGATGGCGCCGTTGTCGTGGGGGTGCTCGCCGTAGGGCATCGACACGATCTTCTTGCCGCCGACAGTCATCATGTAGGGCTGGTCGTCGTTGATCCAGTCGGCGCAATAGAGCAACCCTTCCGCCACGAGGTGATCGAGCGTCTGCCACGTCTCGTGCATGCCGGGGCCCATCCAGCCGACGGGACGGCTGCCGGTCGCCTTCTCGATCCGGTCGATGGACCGGCGGATGACGTCGCGCTCCGTCGTCGGATCGATCCTGTGCATGGGATGCGAATTGGATTCGCCGTGGGCCATGAACTCCCAGCCGGCGTCGCGCGCGGCGTCGATGATCTCGGGATGGGCGTCGCAGATGCCGGCGTTGGTGTTGGCGGTGACCGGAAACCCGTGCTTGCGGAACAGCTTCAACAGGCGCCAGAAACCCACCCGGTTGCCGTAGTCGCGCTTGCTCCAGCCGACCACGTCGGGCGTATGGCCGGTGCCGCGCGGGATCGGCTCATCGAGCGGGAAGTATTCGATGTTGAGGATGATCCACACCGCCACCCGCGCGCCGCCGGGCCAGGTGATCTTCGGCCGTCGGGGCAGGGGCACGTAGGCGAAGGGTCCGTAGGGCGCGGGCTTCAAGGCGGTTCTCCCGGGAATCGCCCGCCGGACCGGGGGCGCGTGGATTTGGGCGTGGGGCGATTAAGTCGCGCGCCGGCGACCCTGTCAATGGCTCGGGGCGGGCGTATAATGAAACGAATACGACGTCGCCCCTGCGGTCCCACGGGCGGCGGCAAGACGTAACCCGGAGGATGCCGTGCTGATCGACGCCGATACCCATGTGCGCGAGGATTACTGCCTTGACGAGGTCTACGACCTGAAGGGCGAATTCGCCGACCGCAAGCCGAAACTGATTTCCGACGGCGATTACTCGCGCCGGCGTTACCAGCATTCGCTGTCGCCGTGGCCGGCGGCGGCGGAAACGGGCCACGCTCACAAGGAGCTCTACGATCCCAACCGCTGGGAAGGCCGCGTTGCGCGCATGCAGGAGGAGTCCCGCGACATTGACCGCCGCCTGCAGGCGTTCCGCGACGCCGGCATTTCCAAGCAGGTCATCTTCGGCACCAACATGGACCCGGCGGTGCTGAACCGCGGCCCCTTCGGCGCGGCGCTGGCGACCGCCTACAACGACTGGTTGGCGAAACTGGCCAAGAGCCGCGGCGGCGCCATGCTGCCGGTCGCCATCCTGCCGCTGGGCGCGCCCGAGGCCATGGCCGGCGAGCTGCGCCGCTGCGTCACCGGGCTCGGCTTCAAGGCAGGGCTGCTCGGCGCGTATTCGCTGGACCATACGCTCGATGAGGCGGTGTTCGATCCGCTCTACGCCGAGGCCGAGCGCCTCGACGTGCCGCTCTTCGTGCATCCCAATTCGCGCGGCGAGATGACCAACCGCTTCAAGAACTTCTACATCATGCACACGCTGGCGCGGCCGACCAACTGCACGGCGGCGCTGGTGGGCCTCGTCATAGGTGGCGTGTTCGAGCGCTTTCCCAAGCTGCGGGTGGCGTTCTTCGAGTGCAACACCGAGTGGCTGCTCTACTGGATGCACCGCATGGACGCAACCTACGAGTACCTGAAGGATCTCTACGCACCCTACCTGACGATGAAGCCGTCGGACTACGTGCGGCGCAACTGCTGGCTGACCTGCGAGGGGCACGAGCCGCTCGGTGCCGCGATCGAGCAGATCGGCGAGGACCGGCTGATGATGGCTTCCGACTACCCGCACTGGGACGCGGGCTTCCCCTTCATGATCAAGGAGTTCAAGGAACGCACCGACCTCACGGCGCGCCAGAAGGGCATGGTCATGGGCGAGAACGTGCGCGCGCTGATGCGGCTGTAGGGCCGTTCCGGCACGGGCCTTTCGGCCTGCGCCCTAATGAAAGTCATGCGAGGGCACGGCGATGGGCTCACCGCCCTCGTCCAGTGAATCGAGCAGTCCCGACAGGTCGTAGAGCCGTTCGGCAATGACATGGGTCACGCGGTGCGGGGGCGTGCCCTCGTGCTCGGCCCGGCCGGCGACGCCGACCAGCCGCGCGCCCATCACCTCGCGCCGGTAGCGCTCGAAAGTCTTCGGCCAGACGACGATATTGGCGATAGCGTCCTCGTCCTCGACGGTCATGAAGATGACGCCGCTCGCCGTGCCGGGTCGCTGGCGCACCAGCACCAGGCCGGCGAGGCGGATCCAGCCGCGGTGCGGGCTTGCCGTGAGCTCGTGGCAGGGACGGAAGCCGAGGGCGTCGAGGCGCGGGCGGAGGAGACGTACCGGATGGTCGCGCAGGCTGAGGCGCAGCATGCGGTAATCCTCGGCCACTGCCTCGCCGCGGCCGAGGACGGGCAGGGGTGGCACCGGTTCCGAGGGCTCAATCCCGGGGCCGCCGTTGCTGCGCCGGACCGCGGCAGCGGCGAACAGCGGCAGGGGGGCATCGTCGTCCAGCCCCGTCACTGCCCACAGCGCCGGGCGGCGCGAGAGCATTGAGTTGAAGGCGTCCGCCCGGGCGAGGCGAGCGAGCACGGCCTTGGCGAGACGGGTCCGCGCGGCGAGGTCGTCGACGTCGCGGAACGGCCCGTCCAGCGCCCGCGCCGCGACGAGGCTCTCCGTGGCGTCCTCGCTCATGCCCTTGATCTGGCGGAGGCCGAGGCGGAGCGCCTTCCGTGAACCGGTCTCCGGCTCCCTTGCCGATTCATCCACCGCCTCCTCGAGGGTGCAATCCCAGTGGCTGGCGTTGACGTCCACCGGCCGCATCTCGACGCCGTGCTCGCGCGCGTCGCGCACGATCTGGGCCGGGGCGTAGAAGCCCATTGGCTGGCTGTTGAGCAGCGCCGCGGCGAAGACGTCGGGGTAATGGCACTTGACCCAGGCCGAGGCATAGACCAGGAGCGCGAAGCTCGCCGCGTGGCTCTCGGGAAAGCCGTAGTCGCCGAAGCCCTCGATCTGACGGAAGCAGCGCTCGGCGAAGTCGCGCTCGTAGCCGCGCGCCACCATGCCTTCGACCATCTTGTCGCGGAAGGCGGAGACATGGCCGGTGTGCCGGAAGGTGGCCATGGCGCGGCGCAGGCGGTCGGCGTCTTCCGGCGTGAAGCCGGCGGCGACGATGGCGATCCTCATCGCCTGTTCCTGGAACAGGGGCACGCCGAAGGTCTTGTCCAGCACGCTCCGCAGTTCGTCCGACGGGAAGCTGACCACCTCGCGGCCGTCGCGGCGGCGCAGGTAGGGATGCACCATGTCGCCCTGGATCGGACCCGGGCGCACGATCGCCACCTCGATGACGAGGTCGTAGAAATTGCGGGGCCTGAGGCGCGGCAGCATCGACATCTGCGCCCGGCTTTCGACCTGGAACACGCCGATGGAATCGGCCCGGGACAGCATGTCGTAGACGGCTGGGTCCTCGGCCGGCAGGGTGGCGAGGTCGAAGCGGCGGCCGTGGTGGTCGGCGATCAGGTCGAAGGCCCGGCGCAGGCAGCTCAGCATGCCGAGCGCGAGGACGTCGATCTTGAGGATGTTCAGCGCGTCGAGGTCCTCCTTGTCCCATTCGATGACGGTGCGGTCGTCCATGGCCGCGTTCTCGATCGGCACCACCTCGTCGAGCCGTCCGCGGGTGATGACGAATCCGCCGACGTGCTGGGACAGGTGGCGGGGGAAGCCGATCAGCTCGCGCGTCAGCGCCATCAACTGGGCGACGGGCAGGGCGGCGTGGTCGAGGCCGGCCTCCCGCGTCCGGCCGGTATCGAGCCCGCGGGAGGAGCGCCCCCAGACGCCACGGACCAGCGCCGAGGCCGTGTCCTCGGACAGGCCCAGAACCTTGCCGACCTCGCGCACCGCCGAGCGGGTGCGATAGCGGATGACCGTGGCGGCGAGGCCGGCACGTTCGCGCCCGTAGCGGGCGTAGATGTGCTGGATCACCTCCTCGCGGCGCTCGTGCTCGAAATCGACGTCGATGTCGGGCGGTTCGCCGCGGGCGGCGGAGACGAAGCGCTCGAACAGGAGATCCAGGCGCTCCGGATCCACCGCGGTGACGCCAAGGCAGTAGCACACCGCCGAATTGGCCGCCGAACCCCGGCCCTGGCACAGGATGCCGCGCCCGCGGGCAAAGCCGACGATGTCGTGGACGGTGAGGAAATAGGGGGCATAACCGAGATCACGGATGATGCGGAGCTCATGGGCTATCTGGGCGCGCACCTTGGCCGGCACGCCTTTCGGGTAACGCGCGCGCCCCCCCTTGAAGGCGAGGCGGGCGAGCTGGCCGTCGGGGCTCCGTCCCGCCGGCACCGGCTCGCGCGGGTATTCGTAGGCGAGGTGGTCGAGGGAGAAGGCGAGGCGTGCCGCGATCTTCCCGCTCGCCGCCAGCGCGTCGGGGCGGTCGGCGAACAGTCGCGCCATCGCCTCCGGCGCCTTGAGATGGCGCTCGCCGTTGGCGGCGAGGCGATAGCCGGCAGTGGCCAGCGTGCATTTCTCGCGGATGCAGGTGAGCACGTCGAGGAGGGGGCGGCGTTCGGGGACATGCATGAGCACGTCGCCGGCGGCGACGAGGCCGGTACCGCCGGCCTCGGCCAAGTGGGCGGCGCGGGTCCGGCGCTCGCCGTCGCGGCCGTCGCAGCGGGGGCTCGTCATCACATGCAGAGATACATCAAATATAGTCTTTAATAGACTGATTTTACTTATGAATATGTCGTCATTTTCCGGGGAATCGTCGGGCGGGACGACTATCCCGGCGAAGCCGCCTTCGAGCCCGGCGAGGTCGTCGGTGGTGAGGATGCAGTTCCCCTTTTCCGCTCGCCGCTTGCCCACGGTCAGCACCCGGCACAGCCGCCCCCAGGCGGCGCGGTCGGCGGGATAGGCCAGCACCTCGATCCCGTCCACGGTGACCAGACGACAGCCGGGGACGAGGCGGATGCCCGCCGCCTTCGCCGCGACATGGGCGCGCACCACGCCGGCGACGGTGTTGCGGTCGGCGATCCCGATCGCCCGGTAGCCGAGCGCCGCCGCGCGCTCGACCAGTTCGTGCGGATGCGACGCCCCGCGCAGGAAGCTGAAGTTGCTGGTGACGGCGAGCTCGACGTCAGGCGCCGCGGACATGACCGGCACGGTGGTCGCGGCTATAGGCGTCACGGTTGCCGTCATGGAAAAACCCCATGTAGGAACCAGTGCTCGGGCGTGCCCCCGTGAGGAAGGCCGGCGCGGTAGAGCCAGAAGCGCGCGCCCGCGGTGTCCTCGACGCGCCAGTAGTCGCGCACCGTCTCATCGAATCCGGGCGGCACGCCGATGCCGTCCGCCTGCCAACCGGGCAGCGTCCACCAGTCGAGCGCGATGCGTTCGGGCCCCTCGGCGCGGGCGACGCGGTGATGGGCGCCGCGCCAGCGGAACCACGCGGGCGGGCCTTCCGGTTCCCGGGAGGCCGCCGTCACCGGCACCGGGGACGCCAGCAGGCGAAGCGGCCGGGCCGGTCGGCGGGGACCGGGCCCGGCTTCGGCATCCAGCGGGGGCAACGGTGCCGCGTCGGGGCTGCCGATGCCGGTACGTTCGAAGCTCTGGGCGCGTTCGGGCAGGTGGTTGGGGCGCAACGCGAGGCGGCCGACGCGGTCGCCACCGAGGCGGGCGGCCAGTTTCTCGACCAGCGGCGCGAGCTGGCGCTCCGTTTCGGCATCGGATGGGGCACCGGTAATGGCTTCCGGACCAAGCTGTCCCTGAACGGCGCGCAGCGGCTCGACGGTTGGGGCCTCGAGGACGAAGCCGTCGGCGCCGGGGCCGAGGTCGAGGCGACCGAGCTGGAAACCGAGCAGCCTGGCGAGGGTCTTGGCCTCGGCAACCGGCCGCGCCGTGCCGACGATGACGCGGGCGCGCCGCCCGTCGGCGCGGAAGGCGGAGAAGGCGAGCCGCCGGGCGCCCAGGCCTTCGCGCGCCAGCATCGGCGCGAGCCCGGCGACGAGACGGCCCATGATGCGGGCGACCGCTTGCGTATCGTGGACCGGTTCGGGCGCGGTGAAACGGGTGAGGTGGCGGGCCCGGGGCAGGGCCGGGCTGATCGGTTCGAACATCTGGCCGAGCGCGGCGTCGAGCCGGCCGAGCAGTTCAGGCGGAAAGCGCCGGGCAAGACCAGCGCGTCCGGCTGCGTCGGCGGCGAAGGGATAGAGATCGCCGATGCGCCGCAGGCCGAGGCCGCCGAGCCCCTCCACCATTGCCGCATCGAGGCGCAGCGCCGCGACGGGCAGGGGGGCGAGGGCGTCCGCTTCCCCGCCCGCGGGCGCGATCACGGGGCCGGTCGCGGTGGACCGTGCGGAATATCCGTTCCAGCCGTAGCGGGCGAGCGCATAGGCTGCCCCCGGCGTGCCGGCGAGGCCGGCATGGGCGGTAAAGCCGAGGCGGGCGAGATCGACCACGACGGTGCGGCACAGGGACTCTTCGCCGCCGAACAGGTGGGCGCAGCCGGTGATGTCGAGCCAGATGCCGGGGCCGTATGTGCCGAGCGTTGCCGTCCACGGCGAATAGCGCCGGCACCAGGCGGCGAGGCGGCGCAGCGTGCGGGCATCGGCACATTCGTCGACGGGGGCGGTGACGAGGCCGGCGGCGATGGCGCGCGCATCGGCGAGGGTCTGGCCGGGGACGACGCCGGCCTGCCGGCCCGGCCGGTTGGCGGCGGCGATGAGCTGGCGGTTGCCCGCGGCAATCCACACCGCGAACGGCTGCGGCGCCGGCGCGGTCCCGGTTGCCCGGTGTTCGGCCTCAGGCCGCTCCGCGGGCAGATGCGGCAGCCACAGGGCGAGTATCCGCCGCGGCACCGGCATCCTGACGATCGTTCCGCCCGTCATCGGCCTTGTCCATGTGATCGTTGTCGACGGGGAGGGGCACCGCCCCGTCGGACCCGCGCCAGAGCACGCGCCAGCGCCGGGGGAAGACGCCGGCCGCGCGCAGGAGCACGATTTCCCACGCGCCGCCCGGCGCGCCGGTGACACGCCAGCGGGTGGCGGCGGGACCGGCGACGGCGGCTTCGGGACGCAGCAGGACGAGGGGGACGCCACTGGAGCGGGCGGCAAGCGCGAGGCGCCGGGCGGCGATGTCCGAGACTGCCGCGGCTTCGGCCAGCACGGCACCGAGGGCGGGCGTGGCGAGGCCTTCCTCCGCCGCCCACAGGGTTTCGCGCTCGAACGCCGTGTGCGCCAGCAGCAGGCGGCGGGGCCTGAGGCCGAAATCGGCGAGCGCCGGGGTGTAAGGCGTGGGTGCCCGCATGCTGCCCTGCACGTCGTCCTGGACGCACCACAGCCACGTCCGCCCGCGCACCATGCGCGCGACGATCCACAGCGCGAAGCCGAGCGCCGCGGCGCTGTCGTCGCCGGCGACGATGTCGTGCACCGCGCCGCGGGCGAGCCCGCCACCGGGCAGATGACGGTCGATGTCGTCGAGGCCGAGGGGGACGACCCGCGCTCCGCCATAGGCGTCCTCGACGAGGCTGCCGGCCTCGATGCGGTTGATGCGGGCGCGCAGCATGGCGAGCCGCCTTTCGGTGGTGCCGTGGGGCATGCCCCGCGTCGTCGTGCCCTGTGTCGTACTGGTTGCCGTCATGACCGTCTCCGGGCGCTGTGCCCTCATAAATGTTCGCTTTTTGTTCTAATCGCTGCGGGGCCGTGAGTCAATCCCCGCCGGTGGGGGCCAGGCGACCGTTCCGGCGACAGTGGGCAAGGGCCTCAAGGCCTTGACGGACAAGGATTCGGCGGCTCGACCCGCCCGCCGCCCTTTGCCATAATGGCGGCAAGAACACCGTCCTGCCGGGGAGCCACGCCACATGACCAGCGTCATCGACATCCACGCCCATCTCAACGTGCCCGCGGCCCAGCGCATGATGAAGGCCGCGGCCGAGCGCGGTGACGTCTCCGCCGCTGCCAGGAACCAGGGCGGCATCGGCATTACCGGCGAACGCTCGGCCAACGAGATGGTGCTGTCCGACCCCGAGTGGCGCATCAAGGACATGGACAAGATGGGCGTCGACATCGGCGCGCTGAGCTCGGGCGCGCCCAAGGGCTTCTACGAGGCCGATACCAACCTCGCCATGACCGTGGCCCAGCACATCAACGACCACGCCGCTTCGGTGGTGAAGGCCTATCCCGACCGCTTCGTCGCCATGGCCATCGCGCCGCTGCAGCACGTCGACCTCGCCATCAAGGAAACCGAGCGCGCGGTCAGGACGCTCGGCCTCAAGCCATCCGCTTTCCCTGCGACATCGCCGGCATGGAGCTGTCGGACCCCAAGCTCGAACCCTACTGGGATGCGGTGGAAAAGCTCGGCATCCCCGTCTACGTCCATCCCCAGGGCTTTTCCCATCCGCAGCGGTTCAAGGCCTTCTACATGTCGAACGTGGTGTCGAACCCGCTCGAGACCACGCTGGCGACGTCGCACCTGATCCACGCCGGCGTGCCCCGGCGGCACCCCAGGATCAAGTTCTACACCGCCCACGGCGGCGGCTTCTTCCCGTTCTACCTCGGCCGCTTCGACCATGCCTGGGAGACGCGCGAGGAATGCCGCGTCCACATCGACCAGCCGCCGTCGGCCTATATCGACAGCTTCTATTTCGACACGGTGGTGTTCCGCCCGCAGCAGATCCGCCATCTCGTCGATCTCGTCGGCGCGGAGCACGTCATGCTCGGCACCGACAGTCCCTATGACATGGGGGAAACGGACCCGGTCGGCCTCGTCGACCAGGTCGAGGGGTTGAGCGCGACCGAACGAGACCTCATCCTCGGCAACGGCGCGCGCAAGCTCCTGCGCATGAACTGACTCCCCGCGGGCGCGGCAACGAAAAACCCCCGGGGCGGGCCCCGGGGGTTTTCACGCACACGAGCCGTAGTCCTACTTGCAGGAAATCTCCTTGGCATCGCGGCCCTGGTAGACAAGGGTGCAGGCCATGCCGGTCTTGAGCGCGTCGCGTTTGGCCGTCTGGCCACCGACGCTGACCTTGGTCTTGGAATTGGACACGCTGACGCTGCCCTTGACGTTTGCGCCGTCCTTGCCCTTGCCCTTGAACGACACCTTGCTGCCGCCCTTGCCGACCTTGCCGAGCTTCACGGAAGCCGTAATGACCGGGATCTTGGCCATCTCGACCTTGCCGGTGGGCTCTGACGCGGCGCGCAGCGCGGCGACGATGTCGGGCGGGCTGGAATACATTTCCTTCAGCAGCGATGCTATCTCGTCGCCGAAGATCGGATCGATCTCCATGCGCGCCTTCTTGGCGTCGGCGAGCAGGCCCGGGTCCTTGACCACCTGCTTGAACGCGGCCTGGACGGCCTCGTAGCGTTCCTTGGGCACGCCCGGTCCCATGACGTAGGGGTAGCCGAATTCGTTGACGCCGAACTTGAGAAACAGGATCTTGCGGGTCTTCTCGTCCTTGGCGAAGTCGAGGGCGAAGGGTACGTCCTTGAGAAGGCCATCGTTGTTCTTCTTGGCGCCCATCTGGTAGAGCAGGATGAGCTTGCCTTCCTGCACGCGGGTATAATCGCCCGACTTGATCGACGACCAGGAATTGGTCGCGCGGCCCATGACCTCGCCGCGCTGCATGGCGAGGTTCACCTCGGAGCCGCCGGGATAGCCCGCGATCATACGGAACTTCATGCCGAGCAGGCGGGTGAGGATATAGCCGGTGATGACCGAATCGGTGGTCGCCCCGGTGCCGCCGGCGATGAATTCCTTGGTGTAGAGGTCCTTGTAGGACTTGACGCCGGATGTGTGCCAGGCGACCCCGAGCGACGTTTCGCGCGCCAGCGAGCCGATCCAGTGCATCTTTAGCGGGTCGAGCTTGGCCTTGGAGTCGCTGCCGGCGACCAGGGGCTCGATCGGGACGCCGCGTTGCGGCGCGCCGATGATCGTTCCGTCCTGCGCTGCGGCGTTGTAGAGGAAGTTCGCCATGACCAGCGAGCCGCCGCCGGTCATGTTGCGGGGGATGAAGGTCGGTTTTCCGGGAATGTAGTTGCCGAGATAGCGGGACGTCAGGCGCGCATAGCGGTCGTAACCGCCGCCGGTGGACAGGCCAATGAGCATCGTCATCCGCTTGCCCGCATAGAAGTCCGAAACGGCGTCGGCGCGGGCATCGGCGGCGATGCCGAGCGCGAATCCGGCGACCGCCAGGATTCCGATCTTACGGACATGGATCATGTTCTGCCTCCACTGATGATTATGGTATTCGTCGTTGGCTTTGCGGGCGGCAGGATAGCATTCCGGCCCTTCCCGCGTAAGTGGAAAGGGCCGGGTGCTTGTTCCGCGAAACCGCGGAAAAAGGCGTTTTCTGGGTGTTTCGGCTTGGCCCTTCTCTCCGGCTTCCACCGTGCCGGGCTCTCGCACGCCTCGGCAATGCCCCGGTTCCCTCGGACACAGAATGGCCACAGAGCCGTGCGGGAGGACGAGGCTATCATGGCTAACAAATCCTTAATGGCGTCCATCGTCGGCGCCCGGCCCGGTGTCCGGGTGCCGACGGCTGTTCGCGCTGAACGGGGACCCAGGCAGTTGGGTTTCGGGGAGAGGGATGCAACCGAAGGCGTCGGCCAACCCGTATCAAAAGACCATAAGTTACGAAGCGGCATTGCTGGAATGCGCTGCCGGACGCAAGGCCGCCGTCGCAAGAATCTACCGCGGCGAAAAGGAACACCTCCGCGGTGTCGTAAAGCGCATCGTACGCAATCACGACCGTGTCGATGACGTGATCCACGATGCGTTCATCCAGATCTTGCGGGATTCCCCGAATTTCGATCCATCCCGCGGTTCGGCGCGCGCCTGGATTTACACGATCGTTCGCAACACCGCGCTTAAGAGCTGCCGCAAGGCGAGCCGCGAAGTTGCCGTCGAAGACGAGCGGCTCGACGCCATGCGCGAGCGCAGGTTTGGGTCCGAAGACGCCGATGACCGGATGGCGGAATACGCCACCTTGCGGGCCTGCCTTGAAGCGCTGGAGCCCCAACGGCGCGCGAGCCTGATCCTCGCGATCATCGACGGCCGCACGCATGCCGAGATAGCGCTCTGCCTCGGTGTTCCGGTCGGCACCGTCAAGTCGTGGATACGCCGCGAACTCGTCGCGCTTCGCGCGCAAATGAAATGATCTCTGAAATGATGCTGTGGGAAAAAAATTTTCGCGGCCTGCATCCATGATGGTGTGCCAGGGACAGTACTAGGTGACGGCGTGGTGTTGCGATCAGTGCGTATGCCCCCGGCCGTCGGATGCAACCCGAACGCAGGAGCCCGGACATGATCAACATCAAGGACACGCTCAATTTCAAGGACACGATCGACGTCAAGAACTTAGTGGAAGTTTCCGACGTTAAGGTGACGGTTATCGACAAGGACGGTGGCGGGCCGAAGGATTCCCACGACAGCAAGTATGACGGCAAGGACAAGGACGACGGCCGCGACGGCAAGCACGGCGACAAAGACGATTACGACGGCTGGAAGTCCAAGGATTCCTACGACCATGATGGCAAGCATGGTGACAAGGACAAGTACGACGGCCGCGACGGCAAGCACGGTGACAAGGACGAGTACGACGGCTGGAAGTCCAAGGATTCCTACGACCACGATGGCAAGCATGGCGACAAGGACGGGTACGATGGCCACGATGGCAAGCACGCCCGCAAGGACGACGACTACGACAAAGATGGCGGGAAGTGGAAGGACCATGATGACGGCTACGGCAAGCATGGTTACGACGACAACCAGGACTGCGGGGACCTCCACGCCGTCCTGGCCGGCATCCATCACGTGCCGTCGCTTCTAGATTATGCCGTGGAGCACCTCGATTCGGGGATGAATTCGTTCGACTCCGCTCCATTCGACGTTCCTAACGGCGGTGAAGACATTGTCTGATGGCGACATCGTTCCGGCGGCATGCGATCCAATGCCGCCGGAACCCGGCGTCGGAACCCGGCAATTTTTCAAGGGAGGGTTGCACCATGATCGACATGAACGGAAAGGATTCACCTGATCCGGCCACCGGCATGGGACGATCCTCAGGCCCTGACTCAGGCCCTGAATCAGGCCCCGAGTCAGGCATGCGCCCGCCGGAAAAACCGCGCGGGTTTCTCAGTTTCCTGACCTGGCCGTTCCTTCTCGCCCAGTTGGCCGCGCTCGACCATGCACTCGGCGGATTGATACGCCCGGCGGCAGCGGTGGAAAGCGCCGATACCGACCAGGCGCCGGCCTCGGCAGGGGATGCGGGCAGCGGCGAACTTTCCGATCGTGAGTATCCGGCAATGCAAATGACTGCTGCAGAGGAGCCACGACCTGAAAGCAGGGATTCCGAAGGCGCAGACCCGACCGATGCCGGTTTTGGCGGCGATTCTCACGTGGGCGTTCCCGAGACGCCCATCGCCGACGACCACGTGCTTTCAGGTGTTGGCTTGACCGGTGCGATCGTCGTTAACGGCGGAAGCTCCGGGGGCGGCGGGGGCCCGTTAGGTGCCCATATGACGCCCAATGCACAAATACCCGCCGCTGGTGCGTCGGATGGTTCCGGCACGTGGAGCATTCCGGATGTTTGGGATTCCATGGGTTGGAGTCAGCCCGACGGGATTGGTGGTCTGTCGGACTTCGGCGAGGTTCTTCCCGGCGTCGGGACAACGGTGGGCAACGTAACAGGCATTGCCGGCGAAGTCCTACAAACCGCGGAGCCAGTCGTTGATTCCGTGCTGCCGACGCTGGCCGCCGCGACGAATGCCGTGACGGGTGTCGTGGGCGGTGCCCTGGAGGCCACGGAGGTGGTTGTCGAATCCGTGCCGGCAACGTTGGACGCCGCGACAGACGCCGTGACGGGTGTCGTGGGTGGCACACTCAAGGTCACGGAGCCCGTCCTTGATTCCGCGCTGTCGACACTGAACGCCATAACGGATGCCGCGACCGGTGGAGGCGGATTCCTCGGCTCCGGCGGAAGCCTCGCCTTCGAAGCCCAACCTTCACCGGCGAGCGGCACGGACGATCTCTTTTCCGGAGGCCGTTACACCGACTACGGCCTGGCGATGCGGACGGATGGCACCGACACCGCCGCGGGTGGCGTCGATCCTGATCGCGACCCCGTGGACGCGGAAGGAAGCGCTCCTCAGGACGGAGATCGCGGCGGTGCGGAGGCGAGCGGGGACGATGCCACGGATCAAGGGGAGCATGATTCCAACGATCTCCT
Organism: Alphaproteobacteria bacterium; assembly: GCA_009380075.1. GTDB lineage: Bacteria > Pseudomonadota > Alphaproteobacteria > SMXQ01 > SMXQ01 > WHSO01. The sequence goes on from WHSO01000021.1 coordinate 36,945, forward strand.
TCATGCCGCCCCGGCGCCGGTGTTCGCGGAGCTCGCGAGTGCCCTCGACGATGCCGCTCTTCGGGGCGGCGACAGCCTGCTCTAGAGAGGGGGCGAAATGTCGTCCAGTGCATCGTCGCCTCGTGCCATCCATCAAGCCCTGGCGCCGGCTGTTGCCGCCGGTGTCGATACGGCGCGCCGATGGGCCCGGCAACTTGCCGCGCGCGTAGCGGGAGACCACCCGTCCGATCCGGTCGTTTCCGAACCCGGTGATCCTTCCGTATCGGTACCGCTGAATGCCTGGCGGGCCGCTGCCCGTCGCACCATGACGATCGTGGTTCTGTTTTCGGTGGTCGTGAACCTCCTGATGCTGACGCTGCCGATCTACCTGTTTCAGATATCCGACAGGGTCCTGACCAGCCGCAGTCTTGAGACGCTGGTGATGCTCACGGTACTGGCGCTCTGCTTCCTGGGTATCCTCTCGATCCTCGACGTTCTCCGCCGGCAGATTCTCGGACGGCTTGCGGCAAAGCTGGAAGTGATGCTCGGCGGTCCCGTCCTGACCAGCATGATCAACAGCGCGCGCGGTGGCGAAGGCGGCAACGTCCAGGCGCTGCGCAGCCTTCAACAGGTGCGCAATTTTATCCTGAGTCCCGTCATGCTCCTCCTCATCGACGTTCCGCTGACGCCGCTCTATCTTGGGGTCATATTCCTGATTCATGTCGATCTCGGCTTCATCGCCCTGGCCGCCGCCGTGCTGCTGTTCTCGATTGCGGTGCTCAATCAAAGGGCGACCGCCGGGTCGCTCAGCCGGGCGCACGCACATGCCGCTCGGGCGGATGCCGCTGCGGAATCGCTCGGCCGCAACGCGCAGGTTATCAATGCGATGGGGATGCTGAAGGAAAGCATCCTTCATTGGGGCCGGCAGCAGGCACAATCGCTGACCGTTCAGAGTACCGCCCTGGATCGCAACTTCTGGATTACCGGGCTGTCGAAGTTCGTCCGCTACGTCACCCAGATCATCGTCCTCGGCTGCGGCGCCTATCTCGCGCTTCAGGGCGAGTTGACCGGTGGCATGATGATCGCCGCCGCCATTATCGTCGGTCGCGCCCTTCAGCCGCTGGAAGGGCTGATCGAAGGCTGGCGCAGCTTCGTCCAGACGCGGGCCGCCTATGGGCGCGTCTGCAGCGCTGTCGAGATTCTGCGAAACGAACCGCGGAAGCTCCGCCTGCCGCGACCGAAGGGGCACCTTTCGGTCGAGCGCGTACTGTACCTTCCACCCGGTTCGAAGGAGCCCATTCTCAACGGTGTGGGCTTCATGATCGGGCCGGGCGAATCGCTCGCCATCGTGGGCCCCTCGGGCTCGGGCAAGTCGACTCTCGCCCGGATCCTCGTGGGATGCATCGTGCCGACCGCGGGAAAGGTGCGCCTGGACGGCACGGAGCTCCGCAACTGGGACCGGCGCCAGTTCGGTGAATACTCCGGGTACCTGCCCCAGGAAGTGGAGCTTTTTCCCGGCACAATCAGGCAGAACGTTTGCCGCATGCGCGACGACCTGCCCGATTCCAGCATCTACGAAGCGGCAGTGCTTACCGGAATTCACGACATGGTGTGCCAGTTGCCGAACGGGTATGAAACGATACTCGAACGTGGCGGGGCGCCCCTGTCGGGCGGGCAGAAGCAGCGCCTCGCGCTTGCGCGCGCCTTTTTCGGCAATCCCTCCCTCGTGGTGCTGGATGAGCCGAACTCCAATCTCGATGCCGCCGGGGAACAGGCTCTTACCGAGACACTCCAGCGTGCGAAGAAGCGGGGCGTAACAGTGGTCGTCGTGACCTTGAGGCCGGCGCTGCTGAACAACGTGGACAAGGTTCTGATCTTGCGCTCCGGTCGGATGGAGGCTTTCGGCCCGCCGGACGATGTGCTGCACCGCTTCGTGCGTGCCGGCGGCGAGAGGCCGCGTCCAGCGCGCGGGGAGGAGAGGGGCAGCGCAGATCATGCGTCGCACCCAACAAGGGCTGCAGAATGATGGCTGACCAGAGAGATGGATCGTGGCATCTCGGTGTGCCATTGAGCGCAAAGTGGCCGGTGATCGTCGGCTTGGCCATTCTCTTCGTCTGGGGTGGTGGTTTCGGGGTCTGGGCGGCGCTGGCTCCCTTGCACGGCGCGGTGGTCGCGCCGGGCACCTTCGTCGCCACGGGCCAGAACAAGCTCGTCCAGCATCTCGAGGGCGGCATCGTGCGCGAGATATTGGTGAGGGAGGGCGACCTGGTCGCCGCGGGACAGACGCTCGTACGCATGGACGAAACTTCGGCCCGGGCGAAGCTACGGCGACTCGTCCTCAAGAACTACCGCCTTGCGGCCATGAAGGCCCGGCTCGAAACCGAGATGGAGGGGCGGGACGAAATGGAAATCCCGCCCACGCTCGCGGCAAGGCAGGACGATCCGGAGGTCCGTGCCATCATCGCGCGACATCGCTCCGAACTGCGGGCCCGGAGGACGAGCCTTGCCACGGAGGAACTGGTCCTGGACAAGGAAATCGCCGGGATCAGGGAGAGCATTCAGGGCTATGAAGCCCAGGTCCGCTCCACGAAACAGCGCATCGCGATGTTCGCCGAGGAGCTGAAGGACAAGTCGGCGCTGCTCAAGAAACACCTGACCCGCAAGACGGAGGTTCTCGATCTGCAGCGCGCCGAGGCGGGCCTGGTGGGCAATCTGGGTGAGCTGGTCGGCCGGATCGCGGATTCCCACCAGCGCATTGCACGGGCCAACCAGCACATCGCGCATCTCAGGTCCGAGGCCGTGAGGGCGGCGATCGAGGAGTTGAGGCAGGTCGAGGCGGAGATCGACGACGTCCAGGAGCAGATTCATGCCGCGCAGGACGTGGTTGACCGTGCCGAGGTCCAGGCACCGACGCGGGGAATTGTCGTCCGGCTCCACTACCACACGCCTGGCGCCGTGGTCGCTCCAGGGGGGATGATCGTGGAACTCCTGCCCGTGAACGATGAACTGATCATCGAGGCCCAGGTCAAGCCGAGCGACGTCACCCATGTCGCCATCGGGCAGGAGGCGTTGGTCCGGCTGTCGGCGCTCAACCGCCGCGTCACCCCGACGATTGCGGCAAACGTGATCTACCTGTCGGCCGACGCTCTGAGGGAACAGATGCCATCGATGGAACGCGGCGCAGGGTCGGCACGGGGGATGGGGACGCGGCAGGACTATTACGTCGTGCGCGTCCGGCTCGACGAAGCGGACGTGCTCGAACGCCTGGAGGCGTTCCAACCCACCCCCGGCATGCCCGCCGAGGTTTACATCAAGACGGGCGAACGGACTTTCTTCGAGTACGTCATGCGGCCGGTGTTCGACAGCTTCTCCCACGCCTTCCGCGAAAGCTGACACAGGGCACTCGCGGATAACGAAAGCCCCCGGAATTGACCGGGGGCTTCGCGTTTCAGCACAGGACCGAGGCGTTTCGGCCTAGCCCTTCTTCTCACCGCGCCCGCCGTCCGAGGAGCGGCGGCCGACCGCGTCGTCCTTCTCGATCCAGGCGTCGACCATGTAACGCCCGCCGGCGGCGACGACCTTGTAGCCGCGCTTGAGGGCGGCGCGGAACTCCTTCACCGTTTTCACCGGGCCCTCGGCCTCGAAGCCCTGGGCGCGGGCGAGGCCGCAGACGTCCGGCGCCGGATCGTCGATGCGCAGGCCGATCCAGCGGTTCTCCGGGGCGCGGCCGCGCTCGAGCGCGACGTGGTGCTGGTGCGCCTCGTCGTTGAAGTAAGAGCGGTTGTTCATGACCACGGCGAGCAGCGGGATGCGCATGCGCGAAGCGGTCCACAGCGCGTTGCAGCCCATCGACGTGTCGCCGTCGCCCATCATGGAGACGGGGATGCGCCCCGCGTCGCGATAGGCGAGCGCCGAGCCGACGGACTGGCCAGGGCCGGCGCCGACGCCGCCGCCGGAATCGTTGCCGGCGTAGTCGAGCGGGCTGCGCCAGCGCGCCGCCGTGCCGGGCCAGCCGGTCGAGGTGTGGCAGAGCGAGATCTTCGGATCGCCGCAGACGAATTCCGACATCACCAGGTGGAAGTCCTTGGCCTCCATCGGGCCGTTTTCGCTCGACGGTTTGGCCTTGGCTGCGGCGCTCCTGGTCCAGTGCGGGATTTTCTTTACCGCCGGCTTGAGCCTGGGCTTGCCCGTCGGCTTGCCCTTGGCGCCGATCTCTTCGAGCATCTGGGCGATGAAAGTGTCGGGGTCGGCGGCGATGTTGATGTCCGCCGCGGACAGCGCCTGGTAGTCGGTGTTCCAACCGTTATGCAGGTACTGCTGCAGCGACACGTTGGCGACGGTCGCGCTGGTCGGCTTCTGGGTCTGGCTCTCACCGAGAATGAGGCGCAGGAACCCGGCGAAGTCGTTGAAGCCGAAGTTGAGGATCATGTCCGCCGAGCGGATGAGTTCCTTGTTCGAGTCGGTCGGCCGCTGGCAGGTGGGCGTGACGTGGCAGGGGTGTTCGGTCGGGAAGACGGAGCCGGCGCGGCTGTGGGTCAGGACCGCGGCCCCCAGCACCTCGGCGAGCTTGACGCGGTTGTCCCAGGCCTGCTGGCTGCGCGCCCCACGCCCGATCGTGATCACCGGCAGCTTGGCCTTCTTCATCGCGGCAACGACCTTGCGGACGTTGGCGCGGTCGGCCGCCGGCGGCGGCGGCGGCGCGAACCGCGACACGTCGGGGATGGTGACGCCATCGGGCAGGGTTTCCTCCTGCAGGCCGGCGTCGAGGCAGACGTAGACCGGGCCGCAGGGCTTGGAACGCGTGATCTGGTTGGCGCGCAGCACAGCTTCGATGGCGGCCTGGGCCGATTGCGGTTCGTCATCCCACTTGATGAAGTTGCGGATCAGGCCGGCGTGGTCCTTGGTGGTATGGATCCAGTCGATCCACGGGCGGCGGATATGGGCGTCGATGGGGCCGTTGGCGCCGAACATCAGCACCGGTGCGCGGCCTTCCCAGGCGCAGAAGATGGCCATGGAGGCGTGCAAAAGGCCGACATTGGTATGGATGGCGACGGCCATGGGTTCGTCGGCGACGCGCGCATAGCCGTCGGCGATGGCGACGGAGTGTTCTTCATGCAGGCAGATGAGCATCTGCGGCGTGGCGTTGCCGAGATAGTTCACGATCGAATCGTGAAAACCGCGGTAGCTCGCGCCGGGGACCAGCGCCATGTACTTGTATCCCAGGCGTCGCACGGTTTCGGCGATGGCATCGGAGACCCAGCCCATGCGCGGGTTACCGAGCTTGACCGGACGGTCGAGGCTGGTGGTTGCGATGTTGAGCGCGGGCTTTCCCGCGGGACCCTTCTGTGTCTTGCCCCTTGCCTGGAGCTGCTTGGACTTGGCTCTCGCCATGACGTTCTCCTCTGCCGATCTCTACCGTACCGTTCACCGGTGCGCGGGCACGGATGATAACAGTCCGGGCTTCGGCGGCAAGGCCAAAGGGCCGGAAAAAGTGCCGGAAAATTGTGCGAAATCGGGCGCAAAGTGCGGGGCCGGGAGAAGCGCCGACCCCGGGACGCTGGAGGCGTCGTCGCGGAGGATCAGGAGGGTTGGCGGTCGATCCTGGACCCCAGGCGCTCGATGACGGCGCGGGCGTCATAGGCGTCGGGATCGTCGGGCTTGGCGCCCTTGCGCATCACGATATTGGCATAGGCCGAATAACGGTCGATGGGGTGTGCGTCGAGGGAGGCGAATCCGCCAAACCCGTAAGGGCGATCGTACCAGGAACGGTAGCCGTAGAACCCGAAGGGCCCGCCGAAATCGTTGACGCTGCCGTGGTAGGTGGTGGTGCGCTCGGTATCCATCTTGACCACTACGAAGTGCGCGTGACCGCGCTCGAGGGTGACTTCGGCGGCGCGGTAAAGCAGGTAGTTTTCCACAGTCTCCCGCGGCGTGGCGCTGTTGCCGGAGAAGGTGACGCGATAGCGGTCCTCCTCGATCGCCTGTTCCGTAAAGCCGAAGCCGTCGGTGGCGGGGCCATAGGGTGTCGGCCCGACGCAGGCGCCGAGGCCAAGGGCCGCCAGAACGATGAAACCGCCAAGGAACTTGCGCACGGGCATCGCAGCCTCCCTTTGAGAATCGTTATCACTAAATATAGGAGCGGCGGAGCGCCGTCGCAATGGGCCGCCACTCACTTCGTTGTTGTCATCTCATGACAAAAGGGCTGGTTTGGGCCCGGCCACAGTGTTGCCTGCTTGGAGACAGTCGCTACAGGGTGACGGTGCCGATGGTGATGCTGTCCGTGACCGCGACGTCAAGAGTGCGGGCAGGGAAGCCTTCCTTCTCGATGGTCAGGGCATAGGTGCCGCTGTCGGGCTCCAGCCGGTCGATACGGAAATCGCCGAAGGCGTCGGTCGTGGCCGTGCCCACCGTCGCGTCGCCACGGCGAAGGGTGACGGCGGCGCCTTCGATGCATTCCTCCTGGCCGTCGATCGTTGCCGCGACGGTCCCGGCCACCATGCACTTGGTGTAGCGGTACAGGTTGCGGTACCACACGCGCGGCTTGACCCCGGCCTCGGGCTTGAGCTGCTCGAGCCCGTCGCGCGCCCGGATCGCGGTCATTTCCTCATCCTCGACGTTGACCGCGCGGATGGCGCCGGTGGGGCAGGCGGTGGCGGCGCGCGGCTCCTTCCATCCGGCGTCCAGCAGATGCGCGTCGAACGGCCAGGCCTGGGGGAGCTGCTTCTCCTCGTTCCAGAACACGGCGTCGAAGGGGCAGGCCTCGACGATCTGCTTCTGGCCCCTGGCCTTGACCGGATCGATGATGACGATGCCGTCCGCGCGCTTGGTCACGGCGCCGTCCTTCGCCACTTTCATGCACGGCGCGTCGTCGCAATGCTGGCACATGACCGGCAGGTAGGCGACGTCGACCTGGGGCACTTGGCCGCGCTCCTTGCGCTTGATGTCGATCCAGCGATGGCCGTGGCGTGGCATCTCGGCGGCGACACCGGGCCATTCGTTGCCGGAGTATTCGTCCTGGGTCGCGAGCGCGCAGAGATTGCAGTTGGTGCACTCGGCGACATCGACGATGAGGTTCCACTTCTTCACGGCCGTGCTCTCCCTGCCGCGGTCACTGGGCGGGAACCGGCTTCGCCAAGGGTTCGATCGTTGCGGCCGCCGGAGCGATGTGCCCGGGCCTGCCGTCCCATGGTTCGATCTCGACCAGTGCCGAGGACGACGCCATGGCGTGGGCCTGCTTCACTTGGGACCGCTTGGGCGACAGCAGGTTGAGGCAGCCACCGATGTCGACGCTCTTGCCCGGCTCGCCCAAAGGCTTGTAATTGGCCGAGGATTCGTAGCCGTGGACGACGCCCGCGGGCAGCCGGTTGGTGAGCATGGCAGCGCAGATGACGGCGCCCCGTTCGTTGTGGACCTTGACCAGATCGTCGTTCCCGATCCCGCGCGCCGCGGCGTCCTTCGGGTTTATCCGGATGATCCAGTAGTAGTGCCCGTTGATCAGGCGGCGGTGGTCGGGGATGTCGTTGAGGAAGCTGTCCTTGCCGTCGCCCTGGGTGTGGAAGCTGAAGCGCGGGTGAGGCGTCAGCAGTTGCAGCGGATATTCGGCGAAGCGCGGATCGTGGCTCGATTCGAAGGCCGGGTTGTACTTGACGATGGGCGGGCGTTCCGGGTCTTCCGCATCGAAGCGTTTGAGGCTCTCGCATTCAAACTCCAGGAGGCCCGACTGGGTCTGCAGGCCCTTCAGGTAGTCGCCGCCGTAATCGGACGGCAGCGGGTGCGGCTCCGGCACGTCTTTCTTGCGCCCCTCGGCGAACCAGCGGAACGACGTCGGCGCGCGCAGAGCCTTCTGCTCCGCCGGGACCACGTAATAGCCCTTGCGGATGAATTCCTTCCACGAGATGACCTTGGCAAGGTCGGAGCCATCGAACTGGCGCTTGACCCAGTCGAGCTCGCCCATCCCTTCGGAGAAATAGGCGCTGAGGCCGAGCCGCTTGCTGATGTCGTTGAAGATCTCGTAATCCGACCGCGATTCGCCCATGGGCTCGATGCACTTGTGCTGGAAGACGATGACCCGGTGGTTGAGCTGCATCTGGCCGTGATGGGCGTAGCCGCCGAGACCCGCCCATTCGGAGATGTCGGGCCGTTCGAAATTGGTGCAGGCGGGCAGGATAACGTCGGCGAACGGCGCCTCGCCCTCCATCCAGATCGACTGGTTGACCACGAATTCGAGGTTGGGCGACCGGTAGGCCGCGATCCAGCGGTTCGAATCCGGCATCGTGGATATGGCCGAGCCGCCGTATTTGTACAGCATCCGCACCTTGGCGTGGCCGGGCATGGGATAAACGATCTTGCGGAACTGGTGCTCGATCGACTTGCCGTCCCACATGTAGCCTTCCGCCTTGCCCTCGAGGATCGCCTCGGGGAACTGCAGGCGTGGGATCTTCTGGCCCGGGGTGTTGATGGTGGGCAGCTGCGGCATGCGCTGGAACAGCTGAACCGCCATGGCGGTGTGCTCCATGTCGCCGGACATGCCACCTTCGGCATAGCCGGGGAAGTAGAAGTTGAAGTCGACCGGCGTGCCCCATTGCAGGTTGCCGAAGTTGACGCCCGGCTTGCCGAGGCCCTGCATCGCCATCAGACAGACACAGACACGCGCCCACTGGATGCCGGTGGCGTTGCGGCAGGCGCCGCCGTGGCCGGTGCCCCAGCCGCCGGCACCGAGGTAGGTGCGCCTGGTGCCCCATTCGCGCGCCAGCGCCCGGATCTCGCGGGCGGGGACGCCGGTTTCCTTCTCGGCCCATTCCGGGGTCTTGGGAATACCGTCCTCGGCGCCCGTGAGGTAGGCCTTCCACACATCGAAGCCCTTGGTCCGGGTAGCGACGTAGTCCTTGTCGTAGAGGTCTTCCTTGATCCACACATAGGCCAACGCCATGCCCAGCGCCGGCGAGGTGGTCGGCCGCGGCGCGATCCACTTGCCGCCCAGGAACTGCGCCGTGTCGTTGTAATACGGATCGATGTGGACGATCTTGATGCCCGATTCCTTCAGCCACTGGCGGCGCACGGTGCCTTCGAAGGCACCGTAGGCGCCCGAGGTCGCCTCCGGGTTGGCGGACCAGAACACGATCATCTCGCAGTTCTGCAGGCAGTCCTCGACGGTGCCGTAGTTCTCGCACTGGCCGACCCGCAGGCTGTAGCCCCAGTGATGGGTGGCGCCCCAGTACCAGCCTTCCCAGCTGTCGGGGTTGTGGTGTACCTCGGTATGGCCGATGGCATTCATGAAGCGGAAATTGGCCGACAGGTAGTAGCCGATGTTGCCCCAGGTATGGTGCGAGCCGTGGGAGGAGGCGATGGCGCCGGGGCCGTATTCGCGCTTCATGCGCTTGATTTCGCCGGCGACGATATCGAGCGCCTCGTCCCACGAGATCCGCTCGTAGCCCGAAACGCCACGGTTCTGCGGATTCCGATCGCCGTTGGGGTCGAAGTCGACGCGTTTCATCGGGTAGAGGCAGCGCGCCGGCGAATAGATGATCGACTTGAAGTTCTGGCCGTGGGGCGCCAGCGTCGTCTTGCGCGGCGGCGTGTAGGTCTTGCCGCGCGCCTCGATGGTCCAGGGCTGGGGGTCGGTGTCGTCGAAGGTGATGGGGGTGAGGCGCTGGATCTTGCCGTCCTTGACGTAGACGAAGACCGGGCCGCCGTTGGTCATGGAGGTATAGCGCGTCGCGCCGTCGGGGGCCGGGACGCCGTATTTCCAGCCCATGGTCTGGGTCAGCAGGATGGTGCGGGTGAACCAGCTGGTCAGCTCGTCCGGGCCGTCCATCTTGAGCTTGAAATCCTTGATGGCGTCGATCTGCCGCTGCTGGTTGATGGGCGGCATCAGGAGCTGGGCGGCGATCTTCGCGTCCTTGAAGCTCAGCACCATGTCGGGGGCGGACGCGATGCCGGC
>WHSO01000014.1 GCA_009380075.1 Alphaproteobacteria bacterium
CCACGTCGCGCTCGTCGGGACGAAGACAGATGGTGTACTGGGCCCAGACCGACTTCCGCCCCGGCTTGACGCGCGGGACCGTCACGAGATCCTCGAGCAGGTCGTTGTAGCGCTGGGCGATGCAGTCGCGGGCCGCCATCTCGTCATCGAGGATGGCCAGCTTCTCCAGCAGGATCGCAGCCTGAAGCGTATCCAGGCGCCCGTTCATGCCGATACGCACATGGGTCATGCGATCTTCGCCCTGGCCGTGCTGGCGCCGGGAGACCATTTCCGCCGCGAGCACGTCCGAGTCGGTAAAGATCGCGCCGCCATCCCCATAACAGCCGAGCGGCTTTGACGGGAAGAAGCTGGTCGCGGTGATGCGCGCGAGCTGGCCCACGTGCGCCCCCTTGTACTGGCCGCCGAAGCTCTGGGCGGCATCGGCCATGATCCACAGATCATTGCCGGTGGCGATGTCGGTCAGGGTATCGTAATCGGCGGGCTGGCCGAACAGGTCGATGACGATGATGCCGCGCGGGGTAAGGCCGTGCTCGCGGGCCATTTCGATGGCGCGCACGAGGCTGGCAGGCGAGATATTGAACGTGTCGCGGTCGACGTCGACGAACACCGGAATGCAGCCAAGCCGCGCGACGACCTCGGCGGGCGACACGAAGGTGAAGGCGGGCACGAAGATGGCGTCGCGGTACTTTGCGCCGAGTGCCGTCAGCCCGAGGGACAGCGCGGTGGTTCCCGAGGCGCAAGCAATGGCGTGCTTGGCGCCGCACCAGTCGCTCAGCCGGCGCTCCAGTTCCTCGATCTCCGGGCCATTGATGAAGCGGCCGTGATCGAGCACCCGTGCCATCGCATCCTCGATGCGGGTGCCGAGCCGACGGCGCTGCGCCTGCAGGTCGATGAACGGAACGTGCTGGGAGTCCGCGGGGGCTGTGGATGGAAGAAGGGGATGAAGACGGGTAACGTTGCTCGGCTTTCGCGCCATGAATGACGGCCTTATGACAAGGGCCGGGGCATGGGGCCCGGCAAATCGACGGTCGAAACGGGCGCGACAAGAATCTGTTATGAATCTCAAGGCGTTCCGCTGGACACACTGGTACGGCGGCGGAGTCACCGTGTCAAGGCCCTGTTACATGAAGGGGTATGAGTTTCGGCGGTAACGGCCGGTTTCAGGGCGTTTCCGCCCCTCCGCTCGCGATCGCCCGGGCGGCCGCGGCGAGGACCCGGACGACGCCGAGGGCCTCCACCGCGCCACTTTCGGGTTCCGCCCCCCCGGTCATGGCGGCAAGGAAGGCGCGCGCTTCCTCGGCCAGCGGCTCGCCCGGCGTCAGGGGCACAGCATCGCGCAACACCGGTGACCGCCGGACGTCGAGACCGGGGCGATATAGCGCCAGTTTTTCGGGCCACGGCCGGGAATCCTCGAACACCGCTTGGGCGTTGGTGCCCGACACCGTTAGTTGATGCAGCTTGACCGGGCTGATGGCCGAGAACGAAATCCCGGCGTCGAGGCCGTCGCCGAAGTCGAGGTGGACGGTGCCCGCCTGGGGGATCGTCCCCGCGCTTGCCGTGACGATACTCCGCACCGCAACCGGCAGCCGTTCCGCGAGCGCAAGCAACATCGACAGGTCGTGGGGGCAGAGGTCCCACAGCGCGTGCCGCGGCGCGCCGGGAGCCCAGTGCAGCCGCCGCGCCGCTATGTGCAAAGGCCGGCCCAGTGTTCCCCGGGCGACGGTCTCGCGCAAGCGCCGGAATCCGGCGTGATAGAGCAGGATGTGGCCGGTCATCAGCACGAGCCCGCTGTCGCGGGCCCGCGCCGCGAGGTCGTTCGCATCGGCGACGCTCATGGCCATCGGTTTTTCCACCAGCACATGCTTGCCTGCATCGAGGACCTGCCGCGCCATGTCCGCGTGCAGCGCATCAGGCGCCGCGATGACCACGCCGGCGATGGCGGGATCGCTGAGGATGTCGCCGAAGCCGCGGGCCGGCACGCCGGCGGAGGCGACCGCCGCCTCGGCCGCCGCGGGCGAGGCATCCGCCACGGCGCCGAGGGCGCCGAGCGCCTTGAACGTGCGGACGTGGTTGCGGCCCCACGCACCGCAGCCGACGACCGCGACACTGGGCGGTTCGCCCGCGGATGGAGGCATGGAAACCGGACTCGCGATTACTTGCCGAACAGGCCCTTCAACTGGTCACCGGTGCCCTTGAGCGCGTCGCCGCCACCCTTGGTGGCGTCGTCCAGCATCTTGCCGCCCTCCTTGGTGACGCCTTCCAGCGCCTTGCCGGCGCCTTCGGCGAGTCCCTTGAGGTCAAGCTTTTTGACAGCGTCGGTTGCCGACGCCGTGATGGCATCGAGAACCTGCTTCGATGCCTCGCTCATCGTCGCGCCGTTGCTCTTCTTGCCGATGTCGGTGAGATGAATGTCCGGAAGGGGCAGCGGCACGACCTTGCCGCCGAGCATGCTCGCCGACAGCGCCGCCTTGCTGTTGCGGACATAGAGGTTGTCGATCACCACCTTCTTGCCGGGGCCGCTGGACTCGGGGGACGTGGATTTTGACGTACCGGCGCCCGCGGCCTTGTTGACGTTGGCCTGGATCGCCTGGAGGTTGGAGCTGCCGCTCCCCATCTCATAGATGATGTCGGGCGCGTTGATGACGATTTCCTTGATCTTCACCACGTCCGACGTAAGGGACCCCATGTCGACCGCGACCGTGACCTGATCGACCTTGAACGCGTGGGCGGTCTTGAACCCCTTGGGATTACCGAGGAACAGTCCCTCGACCGCTACCTCACCGCCCAGCAGTGACGACGATACGTTGGCGACCCGGACTTCGCTTCCGGTGAAGCGGGGACCGTAGGTTTCGACACCCGCCTTGACGATGCCATCGATGTTCGAGCCGATGTACACAACGACGCCGACGATGACGGCGACGATGGCGATGACGGCGATGGCGATGAATTTCTTCATGATGGATCTCCCGACAAAGGACGCGGCCATGGCCTCGCGACCAGCCGTCTTTCGGCCCAAGTTAGCCCGCACGATGCCTCCAGGCAAGGCGGCCGATCGGGATTCTCAGAATTGCTGGCGTCGTGCCGGCGTGAACGGGCGGCAATGGCTCAGCATTGGCGAACGAGACTTTAGACAGGGCCTATGGGCCTCGACGTGTTGATATGGCCCGTCCAGCGTCAGGAATCGTAGCGGATCAGGGATTCGACCGGGATGTCGAGGCGTTCGCGCCCCTTGAGGAACGTCAATTCGATGATACAGGCGGCGGCCGCCACGGTGCCGCCCTGGCGACGCAACAACTCGGTGCTGGCCGCGAGGGTGCCACCGGTCGCCAGAAGGTCGTCGATCACGACGATGCGTTCGCCCGGCGTGACGGCGTCGGCCTGGACCTCGATCGAATCGGTGCCGTACTCCAGCGTGTATTCGAACGAAACCGTCTTCCCCGGCAGCTTGCCGCGCTTGCGCATCATGATGAAGCCGATGCCGAGCCGCAGCGCGAGCGGCGCGGCCACGAGGAAGCCACGCGATTCGATCCCCGCCAGCTTGGCCGGCTTGTAGGGCAGGACCGCGTTGGCCAGGCGTTCGACCGTTTCCGTCCATGCCGCGGGGTGGGCCAGCAGGGTCGCGATGTCGTAGAACAGAATCCCGGGCTTGGGAAAATCCGGGATGTGGCGAATGTGGTCCTTCAGATTCATGGCCGCGGGCCTTCGCAGTCGTGCCGTGGCGGGGACTTTATCCTTCGGGGCGAGCCCACGCAAACCCGGGTCACGGCGGTTTTTACCTGCGGCGATTTCCTGTTAGACTGATTTTCAAACCGACGACGCCAGAACAACCGAGGGAGCCACACATGAAACGGAAATTCCTGTTTGCCGCTCTGGCCTGTGCCGGCCTCGCCGCCACGTCGCTATCTGCCTGCGATGGCGGAAGCGGTACCGGCACGTCGGGAGCGAAGCAGAAATTCGTGACCATCGGCACCGGAGGCGTGACCGGGGTCTACTACCCGACGGGCGGCGCAATCTGCCGCCTCGTCAACAAGGCCCGCGACAAGCATGGCGTGCGCTGCACTGTCGAAAGCACCGGTGGGTCCGTCTACAACATCAATGCCATCCGTTCGGGCGAACTCGACATGGGCATCGTCCAGTCCGACTGGCAGTTCCACGCCTACAAGGGCACGTCGAAGTTCTCCGGGGCCGGACCCTACAACGACCTGCGCGCGGTGTTCTCGGTTCACCCGGAAGCCTTCACCGTCGTCGCGCGCCGCGACGCCAACATCGCGACTTTCGCGGACCTCAAGGGCAAGCGCGTCAATATCGGCGATCCGGGATCGGGCCAGCGCGCGACCATGGGCGAATTGATGAAGGTCATGGGCTGGACCAACAAGGAGTTTTCGCTGGCGTCCGAGCTCAAGCCGGCGGAGCAGGCCCAGGCGCTGTGCGATAACAAGGTAGATGCCATCGTCTACGTGGTCGGCCATCCCAACGGCTCGATCCAGGAAGCGACGACCGCGTGCGACACGGTGGTCGTCGCGGTGGCCGGCGATGCGGTCGACAAGCTCGTCCAGGCCAACCCCTATTACGCCAAGGCCGTAATCCCCGGCGGCATGTACAAGGGCAGTCCCAAGGACGTGCCGACGTTCGGTGTCAAGGCGACGTTCGTGGCTTCGAATCGTACCGACGCGGAAACGATCTACCAGGTGGTCAAGGCGGTGTTCGACAACTTCGCGGACTTCAAGGCACTGCATCCGGCGTTCGCGCACCTGACCCCGAAGAGCCTGGTTCAGGAAGGCAATTCGGCGCCGCTGCACGAGGGTGCCCAGCGCTACTTCAAGGAAAAGGGGCTGATGTAGCCGAACGCTCCGGCGGCGCGGCCGATGCTCCTTCCCGGCACCCGGTCGTCCGCACCCCGGACGTCGCCTGATCCCTTGGCGGCCGAGGACCTGGCCGAAAGCGCCGACAGCGGCGCGCGGGCGCCGCACGGGCTTGCCGCACGAATCCTTTTCGCGGTGGCCTTGGCATGGTCGTTGTTCCAGCTCTGGTACGCCTCGCCGCTGCCGTTCGCTTTCAACGTATTCAATCTCAATTTCAGCGAAAGCCGGTCGCTGCATCTTGCTTTTGCCGTGGCCCTCGCCTTCGTCGCCTTTCCGGCTGGGCGGCGCAGTCCGCACCAGCACGTGCCGGCGCTCGACTGGCTGCTGGCGGCGCTTGCCACCGCTGCCGCGGCGTATATCTGCGTCTTCGCGTCGGAGCTTCAGACCCGGCCGGGCGCGCCGATCGCCGTGGATATCGTCGTCGGCGTCGTCGGCATCGTCCTCCTCCTCGAAGCGACGCGGCGCACGCTTGGGTTTCCCCTGGTCATCGTCGCGGCGGTCTTCCTCGGCTACAGCTTTGCCGGACCCTGGCTGCCCGGCGTGATCTCCCACAGGGGCGCGTCCGTGGCCAAGGTGGTTTCGCACCAATGGCTGACGAGCGAGGGCGTGTTCGGCGTCGCGCTCGGCGTTTCGGCGAGCTTCGTGTTCCTGTTCGTGCTGTTCGGCACGCTGCTCGAGAAGGCGGGGGCGGGAGGCTGGTTCATCCGCGTCTCCTATGCCGCGCTCGGCCATTTGCGCGGCGGCCCGGCCAAGGCGGCGGTGGTGTCCTCGGCGCTCACCGGCGTGATCTCGGGATCGTCGATCGCCAATGTGGTGACCACCGGCACCTTCACCATCCCGCTGATGAAGCGTGTCGGGTTTCCCGCCGAAAAGGCCGGCGCCGTCGAGGTCGCGTCCTCGGTCAACGGCCAGATCATGCCGCCGGTCATGGGGGCGGCGGCGTTTCTGATGGTGGAATACGTCGGCATTCCCTATATCGACGTGGTCAAGCACGCGTTCCTGCCGGCGGTGATCTCCTATGCGGCGCTCCTGTACATCGTGCATCTCGAAGCAATGAAGATGGGCCTCCGGGGCCTGCCCCGTCCGCGTGGCGCCGATGCGCGCTCGCGCCTCATCGGCTATGGGCTCACCGCTTCGGGCCTGCTTTCCTTCGCCGGCGCGGTGCACTTCGGCCTCGACTTGGTGAAGGGCGCGCTCGGCGGCCTGGCGCTGTGGGCGGCGCTGGCGGTGCTGCTGGCGCTCTACATCAGTTTGCTCGCGCTGGCGGCGCGGACGCCGCCTGAGGCCGCCACCCTCGTCGCCGACCGCCTGCCGCCGCTGGGTGCCGCGGTGAAGGCCGGCCTTCATCACCTGCTGCCGGTGGTAGTGCTGGTCTGGTGCCTGATGATCGAGCGGCTGTCGCCGACGCTGTCGGCCTTCTGGGCGACGATCGCGATGATCGTCATCATCCTGACCCAGGGGCCGATCGTGGCCGTGCTGCGCGCGGGCAGGGACGGGCCGACCGGCGCCGCGGTGGAAACCTCCGTCGACGGCGTGGGCACGGCGGCGCTGGACGGCGTGCGCGCCCTGATCGGCGGGCTGGTATCGGGGGCGCGCCACATGGTCGGCATCGCCATCGCCACGGCGACCGCGGGGATCGTCGTCGGCACGGTGACGCTGACCGGTCTCGGTCTCGTCATGACCGACCTGATCGAACTGATCTCCGGCGGCAATCTCATGCTGATGCTGGTGTTCACCGCGATCATCAGTCTCGTCCTCGGCATGGGCCTGCCGACGACGGCCAACTACATCGTCGTCGCCACGCTCATGGCGCCCGTGGTCGTGGCGCTGGCAGGCCAGGGCGGCCTGGTCGTGCCGCTGATCGCCGTCCATCTCTTCGTCTTCTATTTCGGCCTGATGGCCGACGTCACCCCGCCGGTAGGGCTCGCGACCTTCGCCGCGGCCGCGATCTCGCGCGGCGATCCGATCCGCACCGGGGT
The DNA here is from genome assembly GCA_009380075.1 of Alphaproteobacteria bacterium. Classification (GTDB taxonomy): domain Bacteria; phylum Pseudomonadota; class Alphaproteobacteria; order SMXQ01; family SMXQ01; genus WHSO01. The sequence continues at coordinate 6,842 of WHSO01000014.1, forward strand.
GCAGGCGTTCCTCTACAGCGCCCGCACGGTGGCGCTGCCGTTCATCTTCATCTTCAATACGCAGTTGCTGCTCATCGGCATCACCGACGCGTTCCACCTCGTCCTCACCATCGCCAGCGCGCTCCTGGCCATGCTGGTGTTCGCGGCGGGCACGATGAACTGGTTCGTGGTCCGCAGCCGCTGGTATGAGAGCGTGGCGCTCCTGCTCGTCGCGTTCACCCTGTTTCGCCCCGGATACTTCTGGGACTTTGCCTTCCCGCCCTATTCGGAACGGCCGGCGCGGGAGATCGAAGCCGTGGTGGGGCAGGTGCCCGATGGCGGCTTCCTGCACCTCGGTGTCGCCGGCGAGACGATCCTCGGCGATCGCGTGAACCGGGTCGTGGCGCTGCGCGCGGGCGAGGCATCAAAAAGCCCGGGCGAGCGCCTCGCGGGCGCCGGACTGCAGTTGCGCGAAACCGCGGGCGAGGTTCAGGTGCTCGCCGTCGCCTTCGGCAGTTCCGCGGCGAAGGCCGGCATCCGCGCCGGCTGGACGATACGGAACGTACTTGTCGCCGCCGACCGGCCGGCGAAGGAATGGATGTTCATCCCGGCCCTTGTCGTGCTCGGCGCCGTCGTCGCGATCCAGCGCCGCCGCCGTACGAGGTGAGCGAGGAGGGGCCGTGTACAAGAAGATACTGCTGCCCATCGACCTCGACCAGGAAAGCTCCTGGATCCGGGCCCTGCCGGTGGCGGCGGAATACTGCCAGATCTTCGGCGCTCGGCTTCACCTGCTGACGGTAGTGCCGGAGTTCGGCACCGGCCTGATCGGCAGCTTCTTTCCGCCCGATTTCGAGGAGAAGGCGGTGGCCGAGGCGCGCGACCGCATCGAGGCGCTGGCCCGCGACAAGATCTCGCCCAACATCCGGGCCGCCTGCTACGTCGCCCAGGGGACGGTGTACGAGGAAATCCTGGCCACGGCCCGCGACCTCAAGGCCGACCTCATCGTCATGGCGTCGCACCGCCCCGAACTCAAGGACTACCTGCTCGGCCCCAATGCCGCGCGGGTGGTGCGCCACTCCGACGTTTCGGTCCTTGTGGTGCGGAACTGACGTGCAAACGAGAAGGGCCGGTCACCCGACCGGCCCTTCCGGGAATCATGCCGAGGGTGCGTCCTCGGGATACGCGACGCTACTTCAGCGTCTTCAGATACGCGATGACGTCGTCGCGTTCCTTCTTGGAACGCAGGCCGGCGAAGGCCATGCGCGAACCCTTGATGAGGCTGTTCGGCTTCTCGAGATACTTGTCGAGGGTTTCGTCGGTCCAGGTCACGCCCGATTTCATGGTCGCGGGCGAATACTTGTAACCTTTGGCGGCCCCCGCCTTTTGTCCGGCGACGCCGTGCAGGCTCGGTCCGATCTTGTGCTTGCCCTCCCGCGTGTCATGACACACGGCGCACTTCTTGAAGACTTTTTCACCCGCCTTGGCGTCTCCGGCCGCTTGGGCGGTGCCCGCGGACAGGGCGATGACGGCTACGGACGCTACTGTTACGAATGTCTTGAGCATGTTCGTAAACTCCTCGCGCCGGGGTTTCCGGACGGCACCGAAACCGGCCCGTCGCGCGGTTGGAATAGCATCTTGCCCCGATCTTGGCAACCGAGCGGGGACATGCCGGATCGGGCCGATCCCGCGCCTTTCCGCCGCCGCCGCGGGCCGTTGCGCGGGCCTGCGTCACGGTATATAAGGGCGGGCCTTCTCCGGGGAGTAGCTCAGCCTGGTAGAGCACCACGTTCGGGACGTGGGGGCCGGAGGTTCGAATCCTCTCTCCCCGACCAATCCGGATTGGCGGATGGACGAATACAGGGCCCGGCGGGCAGGCGCCGGGCCTTTCTGCGTCGCTTCGCCTAATTCGCCTAATACGTACGCGCCGCGCAGAACGCGACGACGTCCAGGAGCGCCCGCTTGACGGGATTGTCGGGGAAGATATCGAGTGCGTCATGGGCGAGCTGGGTGTAGTGGCGCGCCCGATCGAGGGCATCATTGAGCGTGGCGTGCCGGCGCATCAGCCCGATCGCGTGCCCGAGGTCGCCGTCGCGCTGCTCCAGCTCCTCGATGGTGCGGCGCCAGAAGGCGCGTTCCTCGTCGTCACCGCGCCGGAACGCGAGGATGACCGGCAGCGTCACCTTGCCTTCGCGGAAGTCGTCGCCGTTCTCCTTGCCCATGGTATCGGCGCCGGAGGCGTAATCCATCACGTCGTCGGTGAGCTGGAAGGCGATGCCGAGGTTGAGGCCGAAGGCGTGCAGCGCTTCTTCCTCGACCTTGGGGCGGCCGCCCACCACCGCGCCGAGGCGTGTCGCCGCCGCGAACAGGGTCGCGGTCTTGGCGGTGATGACGTCGAGGTAGGACGACTCGGACGTTTCCGTGTCGTTGGCGGTGGTGAGCTGCAACACCTCGCCCTCGGCGATGACCGCGGCGGCGTTGGACAGGATCGCCAGCACGTCGAGCGAGCCGTCCGCCACCATCAGTTGGAACGCGCGCGAGAACAGGAAATCGCCCACCAGCACGCTGGGCTTGTTGCCCCAGACCGTGTTGGCGGTCGCCATGCCGCGGCGCAGGTCCGACGCGTCGACCACGTCGTCGTGCAGGAGCGTCGCGGTGTGAATGAACTCGACCGCCGCCGCGAGGCCCGTATGCCGCTGCCCGCGGTAGCCGCACAGCCGGGCCGAACCGAGCACCAGCATCGGCCGCAGCCGCTTGCCGCCGGCGGCGATGATGTGGCCCGCGAGCTGCGGGATCAGCGCCACCGGGCTTTCCATGTGCTTCAGGATGGTTTCGTTGACGCGCGCGAGATCGTCGGCGACGAGCTGGTGCAATGCGTCGACCGACGGCCGGGAGTCGCGTTCGCGTGTGTCACCAAAGGGGACGACGATGGCCAAGGGGCTCTCCGCAAGCCGGCGCCGCGGCCCGGTCCCGCCGCGCACGCCCGAATGATGAATGACCGGCCGCGCTTGACGCGCGGTTCCTTGTCAACGAGCATAAAAGGGCGTCCCGCCGACTGCAACCCCGCCGGGACCGAAGGATATCCGTGAAGGAACTGCTCAAGAGTAACGATCCCGTGCTGCTGTCCTGGGCCGAGGCCCTGCTGGCGGGGGAGGGGATCGAGACCTATGTCCTCGACCGCCACATGTCGGTGCTGGAGGGCAGCGCCGCGGCGATTCCCCGGCGCCTCATGGTCGATGACGAGTATTTCGACCGCGCCCGCGCCGTCATCGACCGCGCCCGCGAGGAACTTTCGAGGGGCGACAGCGGATCCGATTCCGGCGCACAGGCGCCGCGAGGCAGGGCGCCGGCGACGGTGCCGACGATCCCGCGCGACCTCGTGCCCGAAGTGACCGAGGACGGATTTCTCGGCGGGCAGGTGCGCCTGCGCCAGCCGGCGAAGGGCTACCGCGCCGCCATCGATCCGGTGTTCCTCGCCGCCGCTGTGCCCGCCGTAGCGGGGGAGCGCGCCCTCGACATGGGCGCCGGCGTCGGCACGGCGGCGCTGCTGCTGGCCTGGCGCGTCGCCGGCCTGCGCGTCACCGGCGTCGAGATCGAACCGGCACTCCTGAAACTCGCCTCCGAGAACGCGCGCCTCAACCACCTGGCGGACCGGGTCGAGTTCATGATCGGCGACCTGTCGCGCCCGCCGTCGCGTCTCGTGCCCGGCAGCTTCAACCACGTGCTGGCCAATCCGCCATACCTTGAACCGGGCCGGGCCGACGCCTCCCCCGATGCCGGTCGCGCCGGGGCGCGCGTCGAGGGAATTGCCGGGGCGCGCGTCGAGGGAATCGCCGGGGCGCGCAAGGACGCCGGGCGTCCCGGTACGGGGCTCGAGGCTTGGGTGCGGTTCGGCTGCATCATGGCGCGGGACGGCGGTACCATCACCATGATCCACCGGGCGGACCGCCTCGACGACCTGCTCTCGGTCCTGCGTGGCCGGGCCGGGGGTATCACGGTCTTTCCCCTGTGGCCCGACCGGACGGACAGGCCCGCCGTGCGGGTGCTGGTGCAGGCGGTCAAGGGATCCAGGGCGCCGATGCGGCTGGCCCAGGGCCTCGTCCTGCACGAGGACGGCGGCGGCTACACGGTCGAGGCGGACGCCGTTTTGCGCCACGGTGCGCCCGTCCCCATCCAGGGCCGCGGTGCCGCATCCTGACGGCGGGTCCGGCCGCGCGCCCACCTTGCCCTTTGCCCCCACGCCCACTAAAACTGCGCGATGTTCGGAATGAGCCTTTCCAAGCTCCTCGTCCTGGCGCTGATCATCGCGGCCGTGTGGTACGGCTACAAGTGGCTGACCCGCGCCGGATCGGCGACGCGGGGCGGCGGGCGGAAACGTTCGGACGCGCCGCGGGCGGACGATCTCATCGCCTGTCCGGCTTGCGGCACCTATGTGGCGGCGAGGTTGAAGGAATGTCCGAGCGATCGGACCGATTGCCCGGCAATCTCGGGCTAGGGCAGGAAGCGAAGCATGGCCGCTCGATCCGCGCGCACCAACCCCGACGCGCCCTCGTTCCAGGACCTGATCCTGCGCCTGCAGGCCTATTGGGCAGCGCAGGGCTGCCTGATCCTGCAACCCTACGACATGGAGATGGGCGCCGGCACGTTTCATCCGGCGACGACCCTGCGCGCGCTCGGCCCCGATCCGTGGCGCGCCGCCTATGTGCAGCCGTGCCGCCGGCCGAGCGACGGGCGCTACGGCGAAAACCCCAACCGCCTGCAGCACTATTACCAGTACCAGGTGGTGTTGAAGCCGTCGCCTTCGGACGTTCAGCAGCTCTACCTCGACAGCCTTGCCGCGCTCGGCATCACGCCCGCGCGGCACGACATCCGTTTCGTCGAGGACGACTGGGAAAGCCCGACGCTGGGCGCCTGGGGGCTCGGCTGGGAAGTGTGGTGCGACGGCATGGAGGTGACCCAGTTCACCTATTTCCAGCAGGTCGGCGGCATCGAATGCGCGCCGGTGACGGCGGAGCTGACCTATGGGCTCGAACGGCTCGCCATGTACGTGCAGGGGGTGGAGAACGTCTACGACCTCGACTTCAACGGAAAAGGCGTGACCTACGGCGACGTGTTCCTGCAGAACGAGCGGGAATTCTCGGCCTACAACTTCGAACATGCCGACACGGCGCAATTGTCGGAAGGGTTCGAGAAGGCCCAGGCGGAGTGCAGCAATCTGCTGGCGGCGAAGCTTGTGCTGCCGGCCTACGACCAGTGCATCAAGGCAAGCCACATGTTCAACCTGCTCGACGCGCGCGGCGTCATCGCCGTGACCGAGCGCGCCGCCTATATCGGCCGCGTGCGCGACCTCGCCAAGTCCTGCTGCGAGGCCTGGCTCGCGACGAGGAGCAAGTAGCGTGGCCGAACTTCTCCTGGAAATCCTGTCGGAGGAAATCCCCGCGCGCATGCAGGCGCGCGCGGCGGACGACCTGAAGCGCCTCGTGGCCGGCGCGCTGAAGGACGCGGGGCTCGCGTTTTCGGTCGCGAAGGCCTTTGCGACGCCGCGCCGCCTCGCCCTCGTCGTCGACGGCATCCCCGAACGCCAGCCCGACGTGACTGACGAACGCAAGGGCCCGGCCGTCGGTGCGCCCGACAAGGCGATCGAGGGGTTCCTCGGTTCCGTCGGCCTCGCCCTCGACCAGTGCGAGAAGCGCGACGTGAAGGGAAAGGAATTCTGGTTCGCGGTGATTTCGCGCAAGGGCCTCGCGACGAAGGACGTGCTGGCGGAGATTCTGCCGGACGTGCTGGCGAAGCTGCCGTGGCCCAAGTCCATGCGCTGGGGCGCCATCGAGGCGCGCTGGGTGCGCCCGATCCATTCGATCCTGGTGCTGTTCGCCGGCGATGTGGTGAATTTCACCTTCGCCGGCATGGCGGCGGGGAACACGACAGCAGGCCATCGCTTCCTCGCGCCGCAGGCGTTCACTGTCAGGGATGCCGCCGACTACAAAGCGAAGCTGCGCGCGGCCAAAGTCATCCTCGATTCCGAGGAGCGGCGCGAGAGGCTGCTGGAGGACGCCGACCGGCTGGCCGAGGCCGAAGGCCTGCGCCTGCGCAACGATCCCGCCCTGTTCGAGGAGGTGACGGGTCTCGTCGAATGGCCGGTGGCGCTGATGGGGCGCATCGACGACGCCTTCATGGACCTGCCGGCCGAGGTGCTGACCGAATCCATGCGCGCGCACCAGAAATATTTCGCGCTGGAGATGAGGGACCATAAGCTCGCACCGCGTTTCGTCACCATCGCCAACATGTTGACCGACGACGGCGGCGCGGCGGTCGTCGCCGGCAACGAGCGGGTCCTGCGGGCGCGCCTGTCCGACGCACGCTTCTTCTGGGACCAGGACCGCAAGGCGAAGCTCGAAAGCCGCGTGGCGAAGCTCGCCGGCATCACCTTCCATGCGAAGCTCGGGACCGTCGCGGAAAAGGTCGACCGTATGGAAAGCCTCGCCGCCGAACTGTGCGAGTTCATTCCCGGTTCTGATCGCGACAAGGCACGGAGCGCGGCACACCTCGCCAAGGCCGACCTTACCAGCGGCATGGTCGGCGAGTTCCCGGAATTGCAGGGCATCATGGGCCGCTACTATGCGCTCAACGATGGTGAGGATGCCGACGTCGCTGAGGCCATCGCCCAGCACTATGCGCCGAGGGGACCGAACGACTCTTGTCCGACGGCGCCCACCGCCATCGCCGTCGCGCTCGCCGACAAGATCGACAGCCTAGTGGGCTTCTTCGCGGTGGGCGAGAAGCCGACTGGGTCGCGCGATCCCTTCGCGCTTCGGCGCGCGGCTCTGGGTGTGATCCGAATCATCACCGAGAACGGATTGCGGTTGCCCCTCTACGAAGTAATTCGAGCTGCCATCACCCCATTTCGGTCGCAGATTCGTGAAACATTCGATTCAGTGGCTGTCCGACACGATCTCATCGATTTTTTTGAGGACCGACTGAAGGTGCAAATGCGCGAGAAGGGCGTGCGCCACGACCTGATCGACGCTGTCTTCGCGCTGGGAGGCGAGGACGATCTGGTGCGCCTGCTGACACGGGTGGACGCGCTGACGGCGCTGCTCGGCACCGACGACGGAGCCAACCTGCTGACCGCCTACCGCCGCGCCGCCAACATCGTCGCCATCGAGGAGAAGAAGGACAAGATCGCCTACGACGGCGCGGTGGACGAAAAGCTCCTGACCGAGCCCCAGGAAAAGCACCTGAACGAGGTCCTGGCGCGGGAGGAAAAGGCGCTGGCGCAGACCCTGAAGGCGGAGAAATACGGCGACGCCATGGCGGCGCTCGCCCATCTGCGCGCGCCGGTGGATGCGTTCTTCGACCACGTCACCGTCAATTGCGACGATAGGGCGCTGCGCGCCAACCGCCTGCGCCTGCTGTCGCGCATCCGCGCGGCGCTCAACCGTGTCGCCGATTTCTCGAAGATCGAAGGTTAGTTCGGGCGTTCAGTCTGTGCGCCGCCGTCCGCGGCGAGCCAAGGCGGACGCATCGGCGTGAGGCGCGTGGCGCCCGCCGTCAGCGGTGTGCCATCCTGTTGGAGGGCATTGAGCGCGTCGACGCGCAGGAGCGCGAGGCCGATGCCGTCGCGCGCCGAACGCATCTCCCCCGCGTCCTTGCCGCCCTGCAGAATCGGCGTGCCCGGTGGCGGCGCCGCGCCTGCGATCTCCACCGGCAGCAGGGTGCGCCTGGCCGTGCCACGGTAGCGCATGCGCGCGGTCAGTTCCTGGCCGACGTAGCAGCCCTTGTCCCAGGCGATGGCGTGGAGCGGATCGAACCCGTTCTCCATCGGCAGGGATTTCTCGACGATGAGGTCGCGGCTGCCGTCGGGCAGGCCGCAGACGAGGCGGTGGATGTCGTAGTCGGCTGCGTCGCCGCGTTCGAATCCGAAGGCGTCGAGCTGCGCCACCGCGCTGCGCGGCATGATGGCGCGCGCGCCGGCGCCGCCGTAGCGCGGATCGACGTAGCAGACGCCGCCGGCGAATTCCCCGGCGCGGCCCTCGGAGCCGACGAGGGCGCGGGAATCCGCCTCGGTGCCGACCAGCGCCACCACCACCCAGTCGGTGCTGTCGTCCGCGATATCGACGCGCGAGCGCAGCTTGTAGCGGTTGACCCGCTGGATCAGGTCGGGAATGCGCGCGCGCTCGCAGTCGAGCACCAGCGCGCCCATCAGCTCGACGACGAAGAAATCGAACAGGTACTTGCCCTGGGGCGTCAGCAGCGCGGTCCAGATGGCGCGATCGGGCGCGACCCCGTCGACGTCGTTGGTGACGAGTCCTTGCAGGAACGGGCGCACGTCCTCACCCCGGAGGCTGACGACGCCCCGGTCTTCGAGAATAGCGAAGGTTTTCTGTCCGTCGGAAATCATGTACCGGTTGCCGCCGCGCTCCTGCGCGGCTCACCAAACGAAAGGCGGCTACGCCGCCATGGACCGCATTATGCGCGCAAACAGCACCGCTGTCAGGGGGCGGATGGCGGGGCGCCGGCGGCGAAAGCCTTTGGCAAGGGCGGGGCGCCGCCGTATAACCCGGGCGATGCGAATCCTGTTCGTGACCTCTACCCGGATCGGCGACGCGGTCCTGACCTCGGGACTCCTGCACCACCTCGTCACCGCGCATCCGGGGGCCGCCGTGACCGTGGCCTGCGGCCCGCCCGCGGCACCCCTGTTCGAGGCGGTCCCCGGCCTCGAACGCCTCATCGTGATGGACAAGAAACCTTGCGCCAGCCACTGGTTCCGGCTGTGGGCTCAGGCGGCGGGGCGGTACTGGGACAAGATCGTCGACCTGCGCGGCTCGCCCGTCACGGCGCTCGTCCCCCACGGCTGGCGGCGGTCGTGGCAGTCGGTCAGGACGCCGGAGCATCGCGTCGTGCAACTCTCGCGCCTGGTCGGGCTCGATACTCCGGCGGCGCCGTTCCTCTATCTCCACCCGCGCCATACGGAAGCGTCGGCGAAGCTGGTCCCCGGCGGGAGCCCGGTGCTGGCCCTCGGCCCCACCGCCAACTGGCGCGGCAAGGAATGGCCGATCGACCGTTTCATCGAACTGTGCCGGCGCCTGACCGGGCCGGAGGGCGCCCTTGCCGGTGCGCGCATCGCCGTCATCGGCGCAGCCAATGAACGCGCGGCGGCGGCGGCGCTGCTCGACGCTTTTCGGGGACCGGGACTTATCGACCTGATGGATACCGAACTGATGACGGCCTATGCCTGCCTCCGCCGGGCCCGCGTCTACATCGGCAACGATTCGGGCCTCATGCACATGGCGGCGGCGAGCGGCACGCCGACCCTCGGCCTGTTCGGGCCGAGCCCGGATATCCATTACGCGCCCTACGGCCCCGCCTGCGCCGTCGTGCGTACGTTGGAAAGCTACGCCGAACTGATGCCGCCGGGCTTCGACGTCAACATCACCCACACCCTGATGGGCAACCTCACCATCGATACGGTGGAGGGCGCGGCGCGCGCGCTCATCGCCCGCACCGCCACCCGGGCGGGGCCGGTGGCGTCGTGACCGCCGCGCCGGACATCAGCGTCGTCGTTCCGGTCTTCGACAAGGCCGATATCCTGCCCCATGTCGTCGCCGCCTTCGCCGCCCAGGACCCGATGCCCGACGCCGAATATGTCTTCATCGACGACGGCTCGCGCGACGGTTCCGCCGCCCTTTTGCGGGGCCTGGCCTCGAAGCTGCCGGGGCTGCGGGTCATCGGCAACGCGGACAATGCGGGGCCGGCACTCCGGACCAACCAGGGCGCGGCGGCGGCGCGCGGGCGGCTCCTCTGCCTGCTCGACGCCGACGAGATCATTGCGCCGGACGCCATCGCGGCGATGGTCCGCATCCTTGGCGAGATCGGCGCCGACTGCCTGCACGGCAAGGTCGAGCGCAGCGACCTTGCGCCCGCCGCCATCGTGCCCCAGCCGGTGGGCCCGTCGCCGGTCTATCGGGTCAGCGACGCACCGCTCGCCACCATCGCCGCGGGCCGCGGCTTCGTCCGCATGGCGTGGCTGGTCACGGCGGAACTGTTCCGCGCCGCCGGCGGCTGCGATCCGCGCATCTATATCCAGGATGAATCGCTGCCGTTGCGCCTCGGCCTCCGGGGGCGCCGTTTCGTCGACCTGCGCGCAAGGGTCACCACTGCGTCCGCCGCGGGCGGGCATTTGTCCCGCGCCCGCGCCCAGCAGCACCACGACCGCTTTTTTGCGAGCTACAACCTGCTCGGCGATCATCCCGACCTGCCCGCGGCGGTGTCCCGCGCGCTGACGCGCAAGTGTTTTTCCGCGGCGTGGAAGGCCGTCGGCGCTGGCCTCGACGGTCACAGGGGGAGGCTGTTGCTCGATTACATTGCCTCGCGCCTGCCTTGGGGCGGGCCTCGGCGGGACGAGCTCGATCACATCGCCCAACTGTTTCGCGCAGTCGAGGGCATTCGCCGTCCGTCCGCGGGAACCCCGCCGGCATGACCGCGACGAGGACGCCTCCGGTGACGGTGCACGCCGGCGACCTGGCGAGGGAGGGCGGCTGGGCCGCGCGCCTGCGTGTTCCCTGTCTCTACCTCTTCGCGGTCCTGCCGCTGATGCTGCTGGTTACCCGCGTCGGCGCCGAGATCATCGTCGCCGTGATCGGCCTGTCGTTCCTTGCGGTGATCTTCGCCCGGCGGCGCTGGGACGTCTTCGCGACGCCGCTGGTGGCGGTGCCGATCGCCATCTGGATCTTCCTGATGGCGGTCAATACGCCGCTGGCATGGTGGGACGCGCCGTCGGTCCTTGGGCGGACGGCGCCGTGGCTTCGATTCTTCTGCCTGTTCGGTGCGGTGGTGTTCTGGCTGTTCGCCGACGAGCGGGATTTCCGCCGGATCGCCATCGCCTGGGGAGCGACGGTCGGATTCGTCATCGTCGATGGCTTCGTCCAGGGCGTCTTCGGCACCTCGCTGTCGGGCCACACGCTGTTCAAGGTCGAGCGCCTGACCGGGCCCCTCGACCGGCCCAACATCGGCCGGTTCGTGACCTTCCTGTTCTATCCGGGTCTGGCGGCGTTCCTTCTTTTCGGTGAGCGCCGGCTCGACCGGGGCCGAATCGCATTGCTGGCCGTCGCGACGGCCGCCGCGGTTGCCTACACCGTCTTTACCGGAGAGCGGGCGGCGATGGTGCTGAACCTCGCCACCTTCACCGTCGCGACTGTCGTCCTCATCCTCGTCGTGCCGCGGTTCCGGCTGGCGGGCATGCTCGGCATTCTCCTTGTCCTGGCGATCGCCGCCACGACGGTAATCCTGAGCGCGCGGCTGCAGATGCGGGTCGAACCGACTCTCGCCGTTTTCCGCGATTTCTGGGACTCCGAATACGGCGAGCTGATGCGCGCTGCGATCACCGTGTGGCAGGTGCAGCCCTGGGCAGGCGTCGGCCTCGGCAATTTCGACATGGTGTGCGAGGCCTGGGAGCCGGAGCTCCTCTACGGCTGCCTGCGTCATCCTCACAACATCTATCTCGAATGGCTGGCGGAGGGCGGGATCGTCGGGCTCGGAGGATTCGTCGCGTTCATCGGCGTTGTGCTGGCGCTGGTTTTCGGAATGCTGCGCCTGCGCCGGGAACGGCCGGCGCTAACGGCCCTCGTGGTCGCCTGTCCGGTCCTGACCTTCCTGCCCTTCGTGCCGAGCCAGAGCTTCTTCAGCAACTGGCCGGCGATCCTGTGGTGGGCGTCACTGGCGATGACCTGCGCCGTCGCTTTCCATGCGCGCTATCGTGTGCCGGAGGAGGTTCGCTAGCATGACCGGAACGCTCTCGTCTGCACGGCACGCGGGCGACCTTGCCACGGAAGCCGGCTGGCCGGAGCGCCTGCGGCGCATCTGCCTCTACCTGTTCGCGGTCTTGCCGCTGATGCTCCTGTTCTCGCGCGAAGGGTCCGAAGGCATCGTCGTCATCATCGGCCTGTCGTTCCTCGCGGTGATCTTCGCCCGGCGGCGCTGGGACGTCCTCGCGCAGCCCCTGGTGGCGATACCGATCGCGATCTGGATCTTCCTCATGGCGGTGAACACGCCCTTTGCGTGGTGGGACCCGCCGGCGGTGCTGGGCCGCGCGGTACCGTGGCTGCGCTTCTTCTGCCTGTTCGGCGCCGTGGTCTTCTGGCTGTTCGCCGACGAGCGGGATTTCCGCAAGGTCGCCATCGCCTGGGGCGCGACCTTCGTTTTCGTCGTTATCGACGGTACGGTGCAGGGAATCACCGGTACGTCCCTGACCGGCAGGGAGATCTTTCTGGAGCAAAGGCTCACCGGGCCGCTGCGGCGTCCCAATATCGGCCGGTATCTGGCGGTCCTCGTCTATCCGGGACTGGCGGCGTTTCTGGTCTTCGGCGAGAGGAACCTCGACGCACGCCGGATCGCCGCGCTGTTCGTGACGCTGGCGGTTGTCGCCTTCTTCATCACCTACACAGGCGAGCGCGCTGCGGTGGTCATGAGCTTCGGCACCGTCACCCTCGCGGCGCTGATCCTGATGGTTCAGGGCCGGCGCTTTATCGTGCCGGGCGTCATCGTCACCCTGTTGGCCGGGGGCGTTACCGTGGTGACGGTGATACTTACGGCGCGACTTCGGATGCGCATCGACCCGACGGCGGAGATCGCGGGTGATTTCTGGAATTCCCCCTATGGCGAGTTGATCCGCGCCGGGGTGACGGTCTGGAAGGTACAGCCAGCGGTGGGCGTCGGCCTCGGCAATTTCGACATGGTATGCGAGGCGTGGGAGCCGGAGCTGGTCTATGGCTGTCTGCGCCATCCCCACAACATCTACCTCGAATGGCTGGCCGAAGGGGGCGCCATCGGGCTCGCGGGGTTCCTCGCCTTCTTCGGCGTGTTGGCCGCGACCGTCCTCGGCACGCTCCGCCTGCGCACGCGGCGGCCGCTGCTGACGGCGCTCGTCATCGCCTGTCCGGTCCTGACGTTCATTCCCTTCGTGCCGAGCCAGAGCTTCTTCAGCAACTGGCCGGCGATGGTATGGTGGACGTCGCTGGCGATGACCTGCGCCGTCGCCTTTCACGTGCGCCATCGGGCAGAGGGGTAGGCGGCGGTGGCCATCCTCGTCATCAAGCTCGGCGCGCTCGGCGATTTCATCCAGGCCTACCGCGCCATGACCGCGATCGCGGCCTACCACAGGGGCGACCGGCTGACGCTGCTGACCATCCCGTCGCAGCGCGAGCTTGCCGAAGCTTTCGGCCTGTTCGACGACATCTGGACCGACACCCGCCCGCGGCTGACGCAGCCGTGGGGCTGGCTCGCGCTGGCGCGGCGGATCAACGGCGCGCGCTTCTCGCGCATCTACGACCTGCAGGCGTCGAGCCGCACCGGGTTCTATTTCCGCCTGACGCGGCCGCCGTTCTCGTTCCGCCGGGTCGAATGGTCGGGTATCGCGCCGGGGTGCTCCCATCCCCACGCCAACCCGGCGCGCACCGCCCTGCACAACCTGGAACGCCAGGCGGACCAGCTTCTCCACGCCGGGATCGATGCGTCCTGGTATCCGCCGCTGGACACCTCCTGGGTGCGGGCCGATGTGGCGCACCTCGGGCTTGAGGGCGGGCCGCCCTATGTCCTGATGGTGCCGGGCAGCGCGCCGGCCCATCCAACGAAGCGCTGGCCCGCCGGCCATTACGCCGAACTGGCGCGGGGACTCGCGGGCGAAGGTTATCGGACGGTCGTTCTCGGTACCGCGTCGGAGGCCGAAACCTGCGCCGAGATCGCGGCCACTTCGCCCGACGTGGTCAACCTCTGCGACCGGTCCCCGGTGCTCGCTATCATGGCGCTGGCCCGCGGCGCCGCCGGGGCGGTGGGCAACGACACCGGACCGATGCACCTGATCGCGGCCATGGGCTGCCCGACCCTGACCCTGTTCTCGGGCGCCACCAACCCGCGCAACACCCGCCCGCGCGGCCCCTACGAGGGCCCCGGCGCCGCCGTGCCGCCGCCCGGCGTCGATCCGGTGACCACCGCCGTGCTGCGGGCCGACGATCTCGCCGACCTGTCCGTGGCCGAGGTCCGCGCCGCGCTCCTCCTGCGCCCCGCGCCGGGTTGAATCCGGCCCCGTTGGAGCCCCGGCCGCCTCGACCCTTCGTCCGCAAGAGGTTGAGGTGGCGCCGGATTTGCATGTTGGCGGCTTCTGTTCTACCCATTGGGGCTGCGCCCGCCGGCGATGGTCCGCCGATGTCACCCGTCACCAACGTTCAAGCGCCGATGCCCGAAACCCGCCTGACCCTGCGCCGCCCCGACGACTGGCATGTTCACCTGCGCGACGGCGACCGGCTGGCGCAGGTGCTGGGCGAAACCGCCCGGGTCTTCGCCCGCGCCATCGTCATGCCCAACCTGGAAGCCCCGGTGACCACCGTGAAGGACGCCGCCGCCTACCGCAACCGCATCAACCGTTCGGTCAAGGGCGCGCGGTTCACGCCGCTGATGACGCTCTACCTGACCGACACCAGCGACCCCGATGAGGTGGAGAAAGGCTACCGTTCGGGCGTCGTCATCGCCTGCAAACTGTACCCCGCCCATGCGACGACCAACGCCGAACACGGCGTTACCGATGTCGCCAACATCCGTTCGGTGCTCGCGCGCATGGAGAAGGTCGGCCTGCCACTGCTCGTTCATGGCGAGGTGACGGACCCCGATGTCGACGTTTTCGACCGCGAGGTTGTGTTCATCGAGCGTGTTCTCGCGCCATTGGTGAAGGATTTCCCGGGCCTTCGCGTGGTGTTCGAGCACGTCACCACGGCCGAGGCGGTGGCGTTCGTGCGCGAATCACGGGAGGGAATCGCCGCAACGATCACGCCGCACCACCTGATGATCAACCGCAACGCGATGTTCCGTGGCGGATTCCGGCCCCATGCCTATTGCCTTCCGGTCGCCAAGCGCGAGGTGCATCGCCTCGCCCTGCGCCAGGCGGCGGTGTCGGGGGAGCCCCGGTTCTTCCTCGGCACCGATTCGGCGCCCCACGCGGCGGCGGCGAAGGAATCGGCCTGCGGCTGCGCCGGCATCTACAACGCGCCCGTCGCCATGGCCGCCTATGCCACCGTGTTCGAGGAGGAGGGCGCGCTCGACCGGCTGGAGAACTTCTCCTCCCATTCCGGGGCGGCGTTCTACGGCCTGCCGGTGAACGAGGACACGCTGGTGCTGGAGCGGGCGCCGTTCGCGGTGCCCGAGCGCCTGGGCGACATGGTGCCCTTCCTCGCCGGTGAGACGCTGCCCTGGCGCGTCGCCGGGCTGGGCGGACCGACCAGGGGGCCGGTGCTGTGAGCTTGCCCGCGAGCTTCCGCGCCTTCTACCTCGACCGGCCGGAGAGCGAGGGCGGCAAGCCGGTAGGGCGGCTCGGCGAGGTGCCCGCCGGCGTCCTGCCCGCCGGCGACGTCACCATCCGCGTCGCCCATACCACCGTGAACTACAAGGACGCGATGATGGTGAAGGGGATCGGCTACCGGCTGAAGGATTTCCCCTTCGTGCCGGGCATCGACCTCGCCGGCATGGTGGAGGACTCGGCGAACCCGGATTTTCGGCCGGGCGACGCGGTGGTGCTCAACGGCTACGGCGCCGGCGAGCACTTCGCCGGCGGCTTCGCGCAATTCGCCCGGGCGCGCGGCGACCGGCTGATCCCCATCCCCGCCGGCTGGGACAGTGCCGACTGCATGGCCGTCGGCACCGCCGGGATGAGCGCCATGATCGGCGCGCTGGAGCTCGAGAAGAACGGCGTCGCACCGGGCAGGGGGCCGGTCCTCGTCACCGGCGCGTCGGGCGGCGTCGGCTCGATGTCCGTCGCCATCCTCAGAGCCATGGGCCATCACGTCATCGCTTCCACCGGGCGGATGGCGGAGGAGGCCTACCTGCGCGGCCTCGGCGCGGCGGAGGTGGTGCCGCGTGCGGAGTTCGAGAACGGCCCCGCCCGCCCGATGCTGCCCAAGCGCTTCGCCGGCTGCATCGACGCGGTCGGCGGCAAGACCCTCGCCACCATCATTTCGTCGCTGGACGAGCGCGGTGTCATCGCCTGCTGCGGCCTCGCCGGGGGCAATAGCTTCACCGCCTCCCTGATCCCGTTCTTCCTGCGCGGCGTGCGCCTGATCGGCATCGAGGGCGGCCACGGCCCGATCGCCGAGCGGCGGGAGGCCTGGGCGCGGCTGCCGAAATTGCTCGACCGCGGGACGCTGCGGGCCATGACCAGCCGCCATGGCCTCGCCGACATCCCGCTTCTCGCCGAGGACATCCTGGCCGGGCGGTTGCGCGGCCGGGCGGTGGTGGACGTCCATGACTGACCGGCCGGTCGAGCGGCGAGGCCGGGTGAAAAGCGCCGGGAGTTGGGCTATGTTCGGCCCAGGTGACCGCGACGCCGGGCGCTACAGGGAACATTCCGTGTTGAAATCACTGGTGGGAACGATGGTTCTGGCCGTGGCGGCGGTGATGGCCGCCACCCCGGCGCGTGCCGCCGATCCCGTGCCCCCGCCAGCGAACTACCTCGACACCATGCAGTGGTACGCCAACGCAGCCAAGGCGGGAGATCCGCAGGCCCAGTACCTCTACGGCGAAATTCTCGCCCGCGGCCTGCGCGGCAACGCCGACCGCAACGCCGCCGCCGAATGGTTCGAGAAGGCGGCCCGGCAGGGCCATGCGCTCGCGGCCTATGCCCTGGGCACCGCCTATGAATCGGGCCGTGGCCGCGGCCGCGACCCGGCCAAGGCGGCGGAGTGGTACACGGCCGCGGCCAAGGCCGGTATCCTGCCCGCGTTCCACAACCTCGCGCGGCTGTACGAGACCGGCACCGGCGTCAAGCGCGACCAGGGCGAGGCGGTGAAATACTACACCGCCGCGGCCGAGGCCGGGCTGGCGGCATCCCAGCACAACCTCGGCCTCCTGTACCTGGAGGGCCGGGGCGTGCCCAAGGACCCGCTGCGCGCCTGGGCCTGGCTCAAGCGCGCCATGGACGGCGGGTATACCGCGGCGGCACGGCCCCTCGGGACGCTCGAGAAATCCATGAGCGAGCCCGACAAGGCGAAGGCGTACCAGATTCTCAAAGACATCCGGGTGAAGAAGCCCTGAAACACCTCAGATATTGAGCTCGCCGGAACGGTCGCGGTCGAAGCGCGCGCCCTTGACTTTGTCGCGCGCGAAAATCCGGTCGATCTTCGCCATCTCGGGCGCCGAGAGGGTCACGTCAGCGGCGGCGCAGTTCTCCTCCAGGTGGGCGATGGAATTGGTACCGGGGATGGGCACGATAAACTCCCCCTTGTGCAGCAGCCACGCGAGCGCGAGCTGGCCCACGCTGCAGCCCCGGACTTCAGCCATCATGCGCAGGCGCGTGAGCAGAACGAGATTCCCGGGCAGGTTCTCCGCCGAGAAGCGCGGCACGGCCTTGCGTCCGTCCGCGGGCGGCCGGGTGATGGCGCCCGCGAAGAAGCCGCGCGCGAGCGGATAGTAGGCGACGAAACCGATCCCGATCTCCTTTACCTCAGGGATGGTCGCGTCTTCGTAATCCCGCGTCATGAGGTTGTATTCGCTCTGGATCGCCGCGATGGGATGGACCCTGGCCGCGCGCCGGATGGTTTCCGCGCCCGCCTCGCAGATGCCGATGTGGCGGATCTTGCCTTCCTCCTTGAGCCGCACCATGGCGCCGATGCTTTCCTCGATGGGAACGGCTGGATCGACGCGATGCAGGTAGTAGAGATCGAGATAGTCGGTCTTGAGCCGCTTGAGCGATCCTTCCAGCGCCTTGCGAGCATACGCGGGGCTGCCGTCCACCGTGCGTCCCGAATCCTTCGACCACGACCAGCCGCGCAGGTTGCCGAACTTGGAACAGAGCACCACCTTGTCGCGCTTGCCCGCGAGGGCGAGGGCGAGCACGTCCTCGTTGTTGCCGTCGCCGTGATCGGCGGTGTCGATCAGGGTCACGCCGAGGTCGATGGCGCGGGCGACGACGGCGCAGGCATTGGCGATGCCCCCCGGCGGGACGCGGCCGCTGAAGGTCGGCGCGCCGTAGCCGATGGCCGAAACGGCGAGGCCTTCGGGCCCCAGTGTGCGGGTTTTCATGCTCGGTCGTTCTCCTCGGGAGCAACCTAGCAGAGGCCGCCGGGCCGCGCGATAATCGCCCCGGCGGGCACGAGGTGGCCGACGGCACGCGGAGCGGATGGCGATGGCGGCAGGGCGCGGTGCCTCGACCCCGCGCGGCGGCCCGGCCTTTGCCGGTCCGGCGGTCGAAAATGAAGAAAAAAACGCTGGAAATTGATGAAACGGGGCCGGGTTCCGTGCTACTGAACCCCGGCAAATTCCCGCCTTAACCTTGTTTTATCGGGCAAAAAGGCAAAAGTTATCGGTGTGGACCGGTTCCGTGCGTCCACGGCGGCAGGAAAGAGATGACCGAAAACAGCACAACCCCGCTTCTCGACACCGTCCGGGTGCCGGCCGACCTGCGCAAGCTGCCCGAGCGGCAGCTCGCCCAGTTCGCCTCGGAGCTGCGGCAGGAAACCATCGACGCGGTGTCCATCACCGGCGGCCACCTCGGCGCCGGCCTAGGCGTGGTCGAGCTGACGGTGGCGCTGCACTACGTCTTCGACACGCCCGATGACCGCCTGCTGTGGGACGTCGGCCACCAGGCTTATCCCCACAAGATCCTGACCGGGCGGCGCGACCGCATCCGCACCCTGCGCCAGGCGGGCGGGCTCTCGGGATTCACCCGCCGGACCGAAAGCGAATACGACCCCTTCGGCGCGGCCCATTCCTCGACCTCCATTTCCGCCGGCCTCGGCATGGCGGTGGCGCGCGACCTCAAGGACGCATCGAACAACGTGATTTGCGTCATCGGCGACGGCGCCATGAGCGCCGGCATGGCCTACGAGGCGATGAACAACGCCGGGTCCATGGACGCGCGCCTGATCGTCATCCTCAACGACAACGACATGTCGATCGCGCCGCCGGTGGGGGCCATGAGTGCCTATCTGTCGCGGCTGATCTCGTCGCGCGCCTACCGGTCCATGCGCCATTTCGGCAAGCTGATGACCGACAAGTTCCCACGGCCGTTGAAGAAGGCCGCCCGTCGCGCCGAGGAATTCGCCCGCGGCATGGTGACCGGCGGCACGCTGTTCGAGGAGCTGGGCTTCTACTACGTCGGGCCCATCGACGGGCACAACCTCGACCATCTCCTGCCGGTGCTGAAGAACGTGCGGGATTCCGACATTCCCGGTCCGGTGCTGATCCATGTCGTCACCCAGAAGGGCCACGGCTTCCCGCCGGCCGAACAGGCGGAGGACAAGTATCACGGGGTCGGCAAGTTCGACGTGGTGACCGGCGAGCAGGTCAAGGCCGGCGGCAACGCGCCGAGCTATACCCGCGTCTTTGCCGAGGCGCTGATCGACGAGGCCGGGCGCGACGACCGCATCGTCGCCATCACCGCGGCGATGCCGTCGGGAACCGGGCTCGACCTGTTCGCCCAGCGCTTCCCCGAGCGGTGCTTCGACGTCGGCATCGCCGAGCAGCATGGCGTGACCTTCGCCGCGGGCCTCGCGACCGAAGGCTTCAAGCCCTTCTGCGCCATTTATTCCACGTTCCTGCAGCGCGCCTACGACCAGGTCGTGCACGACGTCGCCATCCAGCGGCTGCCGGTGCGGTTCGCGCTGGACCGCGCCGGGCTGGTCGGCGCCGACGGGCCGACCCATGCCGGCGCCTTCGACGTCGCCTATCTCGGCTGCCTGCCGGGCTTCGTCGTCATGGCCGCGGCGGACGAGGCGGAACTGGTGCACATGGTCGCGACCGCCGCTGCGATCGACGACGGGCCGTCGGTGGTGCGCTATCCGCGCGGCGAAGGCACCGGCGTCGAACGGCCGGAGCGGGGCTGCCCCCTCCCCATCGGCAAGGGCCGCATCCTGCGCGAGGGAACCAAGATCGCGCTCCTGTCCTTCGGCGCGCGCCTCGGCGAATGCCTCAAGGCGGCGGAAGACCTTGCCGCGCGCGGCCTGCCGACGACCGTGGCCGACGCCCGCTTCGCCAAGCCGCTCGACACCGATCTCGTCTCCCGCCTCGCGCGCGAGCACGAGGTCCTGGTCACCATCGAGGAAGGCGCCATCGGCGGCTTCGCCAGTCACGTGCTGCAGTTCCTCGCGACCAGCGGCCAGCTCGACCGGGGCCTGCGCGTGCGCCCAATGATCCTGCCCGACCGCTTCATCGACCACGCCGGCCCCGCCGTCCAGTACGCCGAGGCCGGGCTCGATGCCGCCCATATCGTCGCCACGGCGCTTGCGGCGCTCGGGGAAGGCACGCGTTCGACCTCCTCAAGTGCCTGACGACCCGAAGGCATCCCTTCCGCTGTCGCGCGCGCGCGATGCGGTGCGGGCCATCGTCACCGGCGCGGGGTCGTCGTTCTACTGGGCGCTCCGGCTCCTGCCGCGCGACCGGCGCGAAGCGATGTACGCGGTCTATGCCTTCTGCCGCACCGTCGACGACATTGCCGACGGCGATGCCGGGGTCGACCGCAAGCTCGAGGCGCTGGCCGAATGGCGCGACGAAATCCGGCGCCTCTATGCCGGCGCGCCCCGCCACGTGGTCGCCCGCGCGCTGGTGGAACCGATCCGCCGCTTCACGCTGCATGAATCCGACTTCCTCGCCCTCATCGACGGCTTGACCATGGACGCCTCGGGCCGCATGTGCGCGCCGCTGCTGCTCGACCTCGAGCTCTACTGCCGGCGCGGCGCCGGCGCGGTGGGCATGCTCTCGGCCTCGATCTTCGGCGTGCGCCGGCCGGAGGGACGGTCGCTGGCGCTGTCCCTGGGCCAGGCCCTGCAGTTCGTCAACTTCCTGCGCGATTTCGCCGAGGACGCCGACCAGGGCCGCCTGTACGTCCCGCGCGAACTGCTCGCCAAGGCGGGCATCGACACGCGCGACCCCCATGCGTTCCTCCGCCACCCCAACCTGCCGGTGGTGGCCGAGGCCATGGCGGTGATGGCGGAGGAGCGGTTCCGCGCCGCCCGGCGGGTGCTCAAGGCGGTGCCGCGCGGCCCGGCGCAGCCGGCCTGGATCATGCTGGAGACTTACCGTTATCTCCTTGACCGCCTGCGGCGGCGGGGCTTCGCCCCGACAGATGTGAACCGGCCGGTCCGCATCGGCCGGCGGAGGCTCCTCGGCATCGCGATCGCGGCGGTGCTGCGGCATTGAGAAAAATGTACGCGTACAATACACGTACAACGACATACAGGTTGGCGGCGGGAAAAAACGGCCATGCGCATCAGGGCGGGGGACATCGACATCGGCTACGACGTGGCGGGACCCGAGGGCGCACCCTGGGTGACCTTCGCCAATTCCATCGCCAGCGACCGCGGCATGTGGCGGGCGCAGGCGGCGGCGCTCGCCGGACGTCACCGGGTGCTGACCTTCGATGCGCGCGGCCACGGCGACACCACGGCGACGACGCCGCCCTACAGCTTCGATGTTCTGGTGGGCGACGTCATGGCGTTATGGGCTGCACTCGGCATCGAGCGCAGCCACGTTGTCGGCCTGTCGCTCGGCGGCATGGTGGCGGTGGGACTCGCGCTCGCGCACCGCGAACGGCTCGCCAGCCTCGTCGTTGCCAATTCGATGATGGAAGCAACGCCCCAATTCGTCAAAAGCTGGGACGAGCGTATCGCGCTCGCGCGCGCCAAGGGCCTGGACGCGGTGGTGGAGCCAACGCTCGCGCGCTGGCTGACGCCGGCGTTCGTCGCCGCCGAACCGGATTCCGCCGACGATGTGCGCGCAATGATCCGGCGCACGTCACGGGACGGGTTCATCGGCGCGGCGGAGGCGCTCAAGACCCTCGACTTCCGGCGCCGCTTGGCGGCGATCCGCGTGCCGACCCTGTTCATCGCCGGGTCGGAGGATATCGCCTGCCCGGCCGCGGGCGTTCGGGCGGAAGCGGTGCTGGTGCCCGGCGCCGAATTCGCGGTGATCGAGGGCGCGGCGCATATCTCGAACATCGAGCGGCCCGACGCCGTCAGCCGCACCGTCGGCGATTTCATCGCCCGTCATGACGCGCCAGCCTGACGTACGGGGGCGGCGCGGCAACTTTCGAGAAGTGCCGTCGATCGCCTGCGCTCAGTCGGTGGCCGGGGTTCCGTCGGATGCGTTGCCCGTGGTGGGGGAGGCATCGCTCGCGGCCGCTCCCTGCGACAGGCCGTCCGGCGGCGGGCTTTTCGCCGCCGGGTCCCGCGGCAAGTGCGCCCGGCCTGCCGCCTGTGCGTCGCGCTCCGCACGGTCGAGCAGCGCCCGCGCCCTCGGCGTGTGCGGAGGTTTCCACAACAGATCCACGCGTTTCTCCGTCGCTGTTCGCGATGTCGGGAAACGCATGGGCGTCTCCCCGGCGGTCCCGCCTTTCGGCGGACTCGTCCCGTCGTTGGTCATGATGGGTCTCCCTCCCGGGGCGGCCCGCGGGCCGATCCCCCCTTCCACGAAACCGCCATGATGCCCACGGCCGACGCCGAGCGCACGAACAAACGGATCGAGTTATAAAAATACTTGTGGAAGTTGCCGTTAAAATTGAAGGTAAATCGCGCGACCCGGATCAGGCGGCACGTCGGGCCGTACCGCGACCGCAATTGCGTCCTGTTGTTGCGTTGCATCATTGATCGTGAGGTTCCCGTGGGGCCGACACGTCCTCCGTCGTCATCGGCAGAAAAACCGGGGAAGCGCCGAAGGTTGTGCGCTGCGCTTGCCCTTGCGGCGCTGGCGGTGGTGCCATATGCCGCCCGTCTCTCGGCGGCTCCGATCGACGGCAAAGGCGGCGACATGGTCGCGATCCCGGGCGCGAGTTTCGTCATGGGCAGCGACGCGGGGCCCGAGGACGAACGCCCCGCCCATCGCGTCGCGGTTGCGCCGTTCCGCCTCGACCGGCGCGAGGTCAGCAACGCCGACTTCGCGCGGTTCCTCAACGCGCTTGGCGGCTTCCACAATGCCGCGGGCCGGAGGCTCTACGACGCCGACGACGGCGATGCCCGCATCCATCGCGTGGCCGGGCAATGGCGCGCCGACGCGGGGTTCGAGGCCCATCCGGTGAACGAGGCAAGCTGGTTCGGTGCGCGCGACTACTGCGCCTGGCGCGGCGCACGCCTGCCGAGCGAGGCGGAATGGGAGCGCGCCGCGCGGGGGCCCGAAGGCCGCCGCTACCCGTGGGGCGCCGCGCCGCCGGATGCGACCCGGGCGCGCTACGGCATGGGCTGGATGCGGACCCTTCCGGTGGGCGCGCTTCCCGCCGGCGCGACGCCCGAGGGCGTGCTGAACCTGGCGGGCAACGTGCACGAATGGACGTCGAGCTTGTACCGGCCCTATCCCTACAACACCAGCGACGGGCGCGAGGATGCCGACAGCGACGCCGCGCGCGTGACCCGTGGCGGCGCGGCCGATACCGGCGCCGCCACCCTCACCGGAACGTGGCGCGGGCGCACGGTGTCGCGCGGGCCGCGCGCCGGTCATCACAACATCGGCTTCCGCTGCGCAAAAGCGGCGCGGTAAGGGTGCCTGCGTCGCGGCCATTCGCCGTGCGCGAATGCGTGAAACGCCTGGATTTTCTAAGAGGAAAATGGTGCCGCACGAAAGATTCGAACTTTCGGCCTCTCCCTTACCAAGGGAGTGCTCTACCCCTGAGCTAGTGCGGCCCCGGAAGGCGGGCGGAACATGCCACAGCGCTGTCCGGGGTGCAACACGGTTGGCCCCGGCCGAGACTGCGCCTTGTTGGCGTCCGCGCGGGCGACTAAAATCCGTGGCCATGAACGATTCCCGTGACCGTCCATCGCCGAGCGCGCCCATGGCTGGGGCTGCTGCCGCCGAGGAGCGCCGCAAGCGCCAGGCCGAGGCGCTGCGCGCCAACCTGCGTCGCCGCAAGGCGGTGCGGCAGGACGAGGCCGCCACCCCCGAGGGGCGCGGCGACCGACGGAACCAGATACCCGAATCTTGAGCCCATGACCCGCATGGAGTAACAAGAAGGCTGGCGCCATGGCCCCATGGCGTGCGGGGCCGCACCGACAGGACCACGCCGGCCCCGGCATTCCCACGGCAGACGAGACCCATGGACAGGATCAGGATTCGCGGCGGCAGGCGGCTCAAGGGCGCCATCCCCATTTCGGGTGCGAAGAACGCGGCGCTGCCGCTGATGGTGGCGAGCCTGCTGACCTCGGGCACGCTGCGGCTCGGCAACCTGCCGCATCTCGCCGATATCTCGACGCTGGCGACCCTGCTGGCCGAGCTCGGCGTCGACATCTCCATGGACGGCGACGCCCCGGGCGGCGGGCATTTCGGCCGCGTGCTGGCGCTCACCGCGCGAAAGATCGCGTCGACCACCGCGCCCTACGACCTGGTGCGGCGGATGCGCGCCTCCGTCCTCGTGCTGGGGCCGCTGGTGGCGCGCGAGGGCGTCGCCCGCGTGTCGCTGCCGGGCGGCTGTGCCATCGGCAACCGGCCGGTGGACCTGCACCTCAAGGGGCTCGAGCAGCTCGGCGCCGCCATCGACGTGCAGGCGGGCTATATCGAGGCCCGCGCGCCCAAGGCGGGCCTGCGCGGCGGCCATATCGTGTTTCCCATGGTGTCGGTCGGCGCCACCGAAAACCTTTTGATGGCGGCGTCACTGGCCCGCGGCGTGAGCGTGCTGTCCAACGCCGCGCGCGAGCCCGAGGTGATGGACCTCGCCCGCTGCCTGATCGCCATGGGTGCGCAGATCGACGGGGTCGGCACCGACACGCTGACCGTCCAGGGCTCGGAGACCCTGTCCGGTGCCACCCACAACGTCATCCCCGACCGCATCGAGACCGGCACTTACGCCATGGCGGCGGCGATGACCGGCGGCGACGTCGAGCTGGTCGGCGCCGAGGAAAGCCATATCGAATCGCTGATCGAGAAGCTGCGCGAGGCGCGGGTGCGGGTAACGCCGACCGCGCGTGGCCTGCGCATCGCCCACGGCCGCGGGCGGCTCAAGGGCATCGACGTGATGACCGAGCCCTATCCCGGCTTCCCCACCGACCTGCAGGCCCAGATGATGGCGATGATGTCGGTGGCGGGCGGCGCCGCGATGATCACCGAGAGCATCTTCGAGAACCGCTTCATGCACGTTCCCGAGCTCGGCCGCATGGGCGCCAACATCAACGTCCACGGGGCCTCGGCCATGGTGCGGGGCGTGCCGTCGCTCACCGGGGCCGAGGTCATGGCGACGGACCTGCGCGCCTCCGTCAGCCTGGTGCTGGCGGGGCTTGTCGCCGAAGGTGAAACCATCGTCAACCGCGTCTATCATCTCGACCGCGGCTATGAGCGGCTGGAGGAAAAGCTCGCCGCCTGCGGTGCCGACATCGAGCGCATCAAGGGCTGAGGGTCGATGGCCGACGAACAAGGTCAGGCAGGGAAGACAGCGAAAGGCATGTCGTCGGGTCCCCTCAAGCTTCGCGCCGTCGATGCCGAGGACGTGGCCGTCCTCGCCGCCTGCCTGCAGGACGCGCTGGTGCCGGCGAGCGACATGCGCTACCTGACGGCCGAGAACCGCTTCGTCCTCGTCGCCAACCGCTTCTGCTGGGAAAGGCTGCCGGCGACCGCGCTCGACCCGGACGCGGGCGCCGAGCCCAAGGGCCCGTTCGAGCGCGTCCACTGCGGCCTCGCCTTCGAGCATGTCACGCGCGTGCAGACCCGTGGATTCGATCCCGCGGCGGACGATGCCGCCGAACGGCTGTTCGAGGTCCTGACCATCCTCGCCGAGACGAACCCCGACGGCAGCGCCGCGCTGACGCTGCTGTTCGCCGGGCGCGTCGCCATCCGCCTCGATGCCGCGCGCATCGAGATCCTCGCGCAGGACGTGGGCGAACCCTGGCCGACGCTGTGGCGCCCGGCCCATCCGCTGGATACCGGCGAAGGGTAGGAAGGGCGCGGGTTCCCCACGGTCGAACCGGCGCAAACCCGCGAGGCTGGCGCCGCCGGGCGGAACGCGCTAAAACACCCCGCTTTTGGCCCCCGGGGCCTCCATCACGCCCCCATGACGTCCAAGGTAGAGACACGTGCGCGACAACGAGCCGCTGGTGATGGCATTGCCGAAGGGCCGCATCTTCGAGGAGGCGCGGCCGCTGCTGGCGCGCGCCGGCGTCGAGCCGGAGGCCGCCCTCGACGATCCCGACAGCCGCCAGCTCAAGTTCCGCACCTCCGACCCCGGGCTCGACATCATCTCGGTGCGGTCCTTCGACGTCGCCACCATCGTCGCCTTCGGCGGCGCGCATCTCGGCATCGTCGGCTCCGACGTGCTGATGGAATTCGGCTACACGGAGATATATGCGCCGCTCGACTTGCGCATCGGCCGCTGCCGCCTCGCCGTGGCCGAGCCGAAGGAGATGGTCGCCGGCGACGATCCGCGGCGCTGGTCCAGCGTGCGCGTCGCCACCAAGTACCCCGAGATCACCCGCCGCCACTTCGCCGCGCGGGGGGTGCAGGCCGAATGCATCAAGCTCAACGGGTCCATGGAAATTGCGCCGTCGCTGGGTCTGTGCCAGCGCATCGTCGACCTCGTCTCCACCGGATCGACGCTGCGCGCCAACGGGCTGGTCGAGGTCGAGCACATCGCCGACGTGTCGTCGCGCCTCGTGGTCAACCGCGCCGCCCTCAAGACCCGGCCGGAGGAAGTGGGCGGCTGGATCGACCGCTTCGCGCACGCGCTGAACGGGGCCGGCGGCGCGGGCTCCGGCGGGATCGCGGCCGATGGCGGCTAGGCTTTCCTCCCGCGATCCGGGTTTCGAGGACGCCTTCGCGCGGCTGGTCACGGCGCGGCGCGAGCCGCAGGCCGATGTCGCCGCCGATGTCGCCCGCATCATCGCCGAGGTGCGCGCCCGCGGCGACGCGGCGCTGGTCGAATTTTCCCGCAAGTTCGACCGGCTCGACCTGACGGCCGACCGCCTCGCCATCGGCGCCGACGAGATGGCGGCGGCGGAGAAGGCCTGCCCGAATGACGCGCTGGCGGCACTGGACTTCGCGGCGCAGCGCATCGAGGTGTTTCACCGCCGCCAGGTGCCGCGGGACGAGGAGTTCACCGACGCGGAAGGAATCCGCCTCGGTTGGCGCTGGCGCGCTATCGCCGCCGTCGGCGTCTACGTGCCCGGCGGCCGGGCGGCCTATCCGTCCTCGGTGCTGATGAACGTCATCCCCGCCCGCATCGCCGGGGTGCCGCGCATCGTCATGACCGTGCCGACGCCGGGCGGCGAGGTCAATCCGCTGGTGCTGGCGGCAGCGCGCCGTGCCGGGGTGACCGAGGCGTATCGAGTCGGCGGCGCCCAGGCCGTCGCCGCGCTCGCCTTCGGCACCGCGACCATCCCCGCCGTGGACAAGATCACCGGTCCGGGCAACGCGTATGTGGCCGAGGCCAAGCGCCAGGTCTTCGGCGCCGTCGGCATCGACATGGTGGCGGGGCCGTCGGAGATCCTGGTCGTCGCCGATGCCGCCAACGATCCCGACTGGATCGCCATCGACCTCCTGTCCCAGGCCGAGCACGACGCCGCCGCGCAGTCGATCCTGATCACCGACGACGCGCGCTTCGCCGACGACGTGGTGGAAGCGGTCGCCGCGCGCCTCAGGACCCTGCCGCGCGCCGCCATCGCTGGGGAGAGCTGGGAGAAATTCGGCGCCGTCATCGTCGTGAAGGACCTCGCGGGCGAAGCGCCGGCGCTGGTCGACCGGCTGGCGCCGGAGCATCTCGAGCTCGCCGTCGCCGATCCGGCGCCCATCGCCGAGGCCGTGCGCAACGCCGGCGCCATCTTCATGGGGCGCTTCACGCCGGAGGCGGTGGGCGATTACGTCGCCGGCCCCAACCACGTGCTGCCGACCAACCGCTCGGCACGGTTCTCTTCCGGCCTCGGCGTCTGGGATTTTCTCAAGCGCACGTCACTTGTCACGGCGGACGCCGACGGGCTCGGCGCGATCGGCCCGGCGGCGGTGGCGCTGGCCGAGGCGGAAGGCCTCGACGCCCACGCCCTGTCCATCGCCATCCGCCTCAACCTGCCCGCCGGCGGCGGGCGGTAGGCGCTACATCACGACGTCGAAACCACGGTCATGCCCCGGCGATCCCCCGACTTGATCGGGGGACGGCGCATCCATGCCTCCGCGATGGTCACACGGCGCCATGGATCGCCCGGACAAGCCGGGCGATGACGATAAGTGGAGAGAAGCGGCGAAAAGGGGTCCCCCTTTCCGTCATGCCCCGGCGAAGGCGGGGCGGGGCATCCACGTCCCAACGCTCATGGATCGCCCGGATGATCCCCCGATCCAGTCGGGGGAGGGCGATGGCGGCAGGGGGAGGGCGATGACGAGGATGGTGGGCGGCGGCGGGCGGTAAGGGCGGAATCCGTGGGACTTGACGGGCCGGGCCGGCGCGCCCATTGTCCCTGCAACCTGGACCACATTTGGAGATCGGATGAGTACCAAGGAAGATGCCATTGAATTTGCGGGCGAAGTCAGCGAACTTCTGCCTAACGCCATGTTCCGCGTGAAGCTGGAGAATGGCCATGAGGTCCTTGCCTATGCCTCGGGCAAGATGCGCAAGCACCGCATCCGCGTCCTCGTCGGCGACAAGGTCAACGTCGAAATGACCCCCTACGACCTGACGAAGGGTCGCATCACCTTCCGCTTCAAATAGGCGGATCCAACGGCGGCATGCCCGGGCAGGTCCGATTCGTGCTGGCGTCGGCATCGCCGCGCCGCCGCGACCTGCTGGCCCAGATCGGCCGCGTCCCCGACGCCGTGATCGAACCGGACATCGACGAAAGCGCCCGCCCCGGCGAGCTGCCGGCGGCCCATGCGGCGCGCCTCGCGCGCGAAAAGTGCGAGTCGGTGGCGGGGAAGGAGAACGCGGAAGCCTTCGTGCTGGCCGCCGATACGGTGGTCGCCTGCGGCCGGCGCATCCTGCCCAAGGCCGAGGACGAGGCGACGGCGCGGCACTGCCTGGCGCTGCTGTCGGGCCGCCGCCACCGGGTCGTCGGCGGCATCTGCCTGCGCGCGCCCGACGGGACCCGGCATGAGCGCCTGGTCACCACCACCGTGAGCTTCGCCCGTCTCGGCGCGGCCGATATCGACTCCTACCTCGCCTCGGGCGAATGGCAGGGCAAGGCCGGCGGCTACGCCATCCAGGGCCGCGCCGCCGTCTTCGTGCGCGCCATCAGCGGCTCGTACTCCAACGTCGTCGGCCTGTCGCTCCACGAGACCGAGAAGCTGTTGCGCGGCTGCGGCCTCGCTGCGGGCGTGGGCGCCCCGTGATCGACGAGATCATCGCCACCCGCGCCTTCGGGCCCATGCGCGTCGCGCTGCGCGAGGACGGCCAGTTGATGGAACTGCTGGTCGAGGACGCGGGCGAGCCCGGCGCCGTCGGCGACATCATCCGCGGCCGCGTCACCGCCGTCATGCGGGGGATGGAGGCCTGCTTCGTCGACATCGGCGCCGACAAGGCCGGATTCCTGTCCTTCGCCGCACGCGGCGGTGACGACGACGACGCGGCGCCGGACGACATCCCGACCGAGGGCGCCGTGGTGCTGGTGCAGGTCGCCCGCGTGGCGCAGGGCGGCAAGGGCGCCGGGTTGACCCGCAGCCTGTCGCTGCCCGGCCGTTTCCTGGTGCTGACTCCGGGGCGGCGGCGCATCGCGGTGTCGCGCCGCATCGAGGACGAGGCGGCCCGCGCGCGGCTGGAGGACATCGTCGCCGGCTTCCTCGGCGACGACGAAGGCTTCATCGTGCGCACCGCCGCCGCCGCGGCGACGGCCGAGGCCTTGGAAGCCGACGCCCATGCCTTGCGCGCCCGCTGGCGCGAGATCACCGAGGGCATCGGCAACGGCGCCGTTCCCGCCCGCCTGCACGGGGAGGGGGGCGGCCTCACCCGCGTGCTGCGCGACCGCGCGCATGGGGAGATCCGCCGGGTCATCGTCGACGACGCGCGCGCGACCGACGAGGCGCGCGCCTTCTTCGCCGAATACCTGCCCGGCCTGGAGCGCCGGGTCGAGCTGTGGGACGGAACCGAGCCGGTGTTCGAGGCTTTTGGGGTCGAGGACGAGATCGCCGACGCGCTGGAGCCGGAGGTGTCGCTGCCCTGCGGCGGCACCGTCGTCATCGAGCACACCCATGCGCTCACCGCCATCGACGTCAACACCGGGCGCAACACCGGCCGCTCGAACCACGCGACGACGGTGCGCGAGACCAACATCGAGGCGGCGCGCGAGATCGCGCGGCAATTGCGCCTGCGCGGCATCGGCGGGCTGACGGTGATCGACTTCGTCCACATGGACCACGCCGACGACGAGGACGAGGTGCTGGACGAGCTGCTCGACGCGCTCGCCGACGATCCCGCCTTCATCCGCACCAGCGGCTTTTCCGACCTCGGCCTGGTCGAGCTCGCGCGCCGGCGCGGGGCGGGGTCTCTCGCCGAACGCCTCGCCGCGACGCCGGACGACGACGCGGAGTCCTGAAGCCCGTTCCCACGGGCTGATTCAATATCCGAAATCGTCATCGCCCTCCCACTTCCAACGTCATGCCCCGCGCATGCGGGGCATCCAAGTGGTGGATCGCCCGGATAAACCGGGCGATGACGAATCAACACATTGGCGGGCCGCGCGGTGCTCTTGGCCGCCGGGCCGGGGCGCGCTAAATTCGCGCCATGAACGGCGACGGGAAACCCCGGGCGAAGGCGCGGCGCCGGCGCGCCTGCCCGATCTGCGGCAAGGCGGCGGTGGAGCCGCATGTTCCGTTCTGCTCGCGCGACTGCGCCGATCTCGACCTCGGCCTGTGGTTCCGGGGCGCCTACCGCATCCCGGCGGTGGAGCCGCCCGACGAGGCCGTCGACGCGATGACGGAAGATGAGGGCGCGGGCGGCGCCGAACCCGGCGAGGACGAGGGCGGCGAATAGCCTGTTTTCCGCGCCTCCCGGCGGCGCCGCGGACGGACGGCGGCGTCTTTACAGGGACCCGGAATGCCCCTATAACCGCCCGGCGCGTCGTTCCGGCGCGGCCACCCCGGCGCCCAGGTAGCTCAGTTGGTAGAGCAGGGGACTGAAAATCCCCGTGTCGGCAGTTCGATTCTGTCCCTGGGCACCATTTAACTCAATTATAACAATAAGTTACTTTCTATCGCGGTTGCGTGTCTAAGGGGAAGACCGTAGCAGGAAGCACATAGGAAGCAACGGGCACAAATTCCCTATTTGACAAAGAAATTGAAGAATGGTGCTCCAGCCGCATGGGCGCTAATTGCACCGTCTTGGGGTACTCCCCCATGCCCCCCAGAGGGGCTGCCTCTCCCGTGTCTAATCGCGCTCGGGACGG
The DNA here is from genome assembly GCA_009380075.1 of Alphaproteobacteria bacterium. Taxonomy (GTDB): domain Bacteria; phylum Pseudomonadota; class Alphaproteobacteria; order SMXQ01; family SMXQ01; genus WHSO01. The sequence continues at coordinate 38,122 of WHSO01000014.1, forward strand.
TCGAGTAAAAAATAAACCCGATGGTTACCCGAAAACGTTGAGCTGGCTTCGGAGCCTCATGGACGAGGTAATGTCCGGGTTCCGAAACTCCGGCCCTCCGGTGATGCCTGCATATCCTCTTATTCTTAAGCCAATGGGTATGCCGCTCACGCACCCTCGAATGTCGCGTCGGGATTGCGCATTCAGTCAAATTCGCCACAATTCGACCCGTTGACCTGCCCCCAGCAAGTGGTCCAACCCCTATGAGAGAGTTTGGTGCGGGTTGTAGCCCTGCTGTTCAGGCTGGAGCGTAGCGTAAGCCTGCACAGCAGGGCGTGGCAAGATCGCTTGCGGGGCCGGTGGTTGGTAACCCAGCGAGCTGTGCGGTCGGATGGTGTTGTAGTGCTGTCGCCAGCGTTCGATGAGCACCTTAGCCTCCTTCAACGTGTGGAAGATCTCTCCGTTGAGCAGCTCATCGCGGAGCTTGCCGTTGAAGGACTCGTTGTAGCCGTTCTCCCAAGGGCTGCCTGGCTCGATGAACAGGGTCTTTACGCCGAGCCGGCCGAGCCAGTCCCTGACCACCTGGGCGGTGAACTCCGCCCCGTTGTCGGACCGGATGTGTTCCGGGGGCCCATGCTTGATGAAGAGATCGGATATGCAATCGAGAACGCTCTCCGAAGTCAGCTTGCGGTCAACGTGGATCGCCAGGCTCTGGCGGGTGAACTCGTCGATCACGGTGAGCATACGGAACGCCCTGCCGCCATGGGTCCGGTCCATGACGAAGTCGTAGGACCAGACATGCCCGGGCCGTTCGGCCCGAAGCCGCACACAGGATCCGTCGTTCAGCCACAGACGGCCTCTCTTCGGTTGTTTCCGGGGGACCTTGAGCCCCTCCCGCCGCCAGATGCGCTGAACCCGCTTGGCATTCACATGCCAGCCATCGGCTCTCAGCAGCGCCGTGATCCGGCGATAGCCGTAGCGGCCATAACGGCTGGCCAGCCGGACGATATCCCTGGTCAGGGCATCCTCGTCAGGCCTGCCATACGGCGGCTTGCGCTGGGTCGAACGGTGCTGGCCGATCACCGAACAGGCACGCCGCTCAGAGACCTTCAGCTTGCCCCGCAGGTGATCGACACAGCGCCGGCGGCGGGCGGGGCTCAGTAGTTTCCCGAGAGCGCCTCTTTGAGGATCAGCTTGTCCAGCGTCAGATCGGCCACGGCCGTCTTCAGCCGGGTGTTCTCTCGCTCCAGATCCTTCAGGCGGCGCGCCTGATCGACCTTCATCCCGCCGTACTCACGGCGCCAGCGGTAGTAGCTCTGTTCGGAAACACCCAGACGACGGCAGATCACCCCCGTCTTCTCGCCCTGCGCCAGGGCCACTTCGGCCTCGCGCAGCAGGCCGATGATCTGCTCCGGGGTATAGCGTTTGCGGCTCATTCGTTCCTCCTTTTCAAAGGTCAGAATGCACCACACTCTCTCATTCAGCCCGGACCACTTTCAGGGGGGAAGGTCACGAGCCCTTTACCTTTAGATGGAATAGATATTCTCCAAGGGTCCGACTCCCATTTCGAGTGCTTGCACTGATCGGGAATTGTATTTGTATTTAAGGACGTAATTTAGAACCATAATCTGTGTTTGTAACTGAACTACATACGCTTGAGTTTTTGCGTCCAGCTCAAATAGGCCTCCTGCCTTATCAACAACAGGCTTAAAATTTTGTTCGAAAAATTGTGAAAGTTCACCCACCTTTTTGTCTAAGCTTGTTTCGTTTGGGCACGCACTTAATGTCTTCAAAACGAGAGATCGTCCAGCATTAACGTAGGTCTCAACATTTCGCCTATAGATATAGCGAAAATGCTCAAAGTCCCTTCCATGCCGTAAAATCCATTCGATGAAGAGCTCAATGTGATCGACTGGTGGCGCACTATCAACCACATTTCCATCATAACCTCCTCAGCGTAGGTTTTTCGTCTTTACCGTCCTGCTTGCTACCGGTGGTAAGAGCTATTGTTGGAGCAAAAACAAAACGGTTGTATGTTTTAATAGTGTGTAGTAAATACTACACATGTTTAGCTTTGGCAACCATATTCGCGAGCTACGCGAGAAACGCCGTAAGGCCGACCGTGCCTTCTCTTTACGCCAGGTAGCCGGCCGCGTTGGAATCGAGCCAACGTACCTTAGCAAGATTGAACGGGGAGAGTTGGCGCCGCCTTCGGAAGCAACGACGCGGCGTCTCGCAGTGGAACTCGGGGATGATCCTGACGTATTGCTCGCAATGGCGGGCAAGGTTTCCAGTGAACTTCTGGACATTATCCGTAAGCGCCCGCAAATGTTCTCAGAACTTATTCGGCAACTGAAAGACGCGCCCGACCACGCGATCCTCAGGATTGTGAGAGAGGTCAGGGACGGCGACTGGTGAAAGGAAAAGCGATGCTTACACTTGAGCAGAATCAGCTGGTATTCCGATTTCCGGAGGTCCACCCGGACGCGGTTTGCTCCATTGAATTTCAACGCACACTCCGCGTTCCTGACGACGGGAAGAAGTATCCACTGCCTCCAGGCTTGGGGCGTTTCCCGCTACGTCATATTGACGACTACGCCACAAATGTCCCCGACGATTGGCTAAAGCGCGGTGGGGTCATCATGCCCATGCATCAGGCAGAAGCTATGTGGATTCGATTCCACAGCGACTATCCCTGCGCTGTCAAAGTAGCTACGGGTAAAGTCTGCGCTGTGAGCGGCGATACATGGAGGGGGCATCTAAATCGCGATCCTCAGGATTACGTCGTCACGCCGACGCAACCCTGGCTTGATGGCTATTGTGTGGAAAAGGGGATAATTCGCCAGTTTGTCGCGATGCCGTTGGGACAAGGCTATTCGGTTGAAGAGCAACTCACCGGTATGGGCGATGTCGGAGGCGTTCAGCTTCTTGTGTATCCGATGAAACGAAAAGCCTATGAGACACAACGGGCACGGCAAGAGGCTTTAGTTCAACCGCTTGCGTCGAAGGGAATGGAAATGGGAATAGCTCCAGGTGGTCAAATGCGGCAGGAAATCTATGACGACCCCTACGGCCTTGAAGCATGGGAGCAACGCCGGGGTATTCGCTGCTTCGTAGCTGTTTGCAACTCGCCACAATGGATCGGAATTACAGGCGAGTGCCCTCCTACAGAGCCGCCGACTGCCAGAAAATACACGGATATGGGGCTGCCTTGGTTCGACTATTACGATGGCGATTCGAAAGCGATTGAAGGTGCAGTCAAACTCGGAAAAATCTCATCCGTGGTGGCAACCGCTAAGAAAAAAGAGGCGAAGGCGTTGCCTGAAAATGACAGTTGCGAGCCCGCTGATGTAAGAGTGATCCGACGCCGTCGTTCTGACGAAGTTCGAGAATTTGGGATCTGGTAGCGATAGCAGGTTTGAAGGGACATACATGAAAACCCCCGTTTTGATACATTGTCAAAACGGGGGTTAAAGATTTGCTCCCGCATGGAGACGCACCGAAGAACCCCGGGGGCGTTTCATGAAGCATGCCGGGGTTCAAAATTCTCTTCACAAAGAAGTTGCGCCGCATGTAAGAAGGGACATCGGAAACGCATGAAACCGCGCGAAACCGAACGTAAACCAATAAATCCCCGTGTCGGCAGTTCGATTCTGTCCCTGGGCACCATTTCCCCGTTGAGAAGTGACGAATGTTCCGGCCGCCTGCCACTTAGACGTAAGCCGCCAACGGCTCAATCTCGTCGTAGCCGCCGTCTCCGGATTCCGCCTTGGCGACGTCGTAGGCCCCCTGCAAGTTGAGCCAGTAGCGGTCCGACTGCCCGAACACGCGGCCGAGCCGGATCGACGTGTCGGCGGTGATCGCGCGCGTGCCGGCGATAATGCCGGCAATGCGGTTCTGCGGCACCCGGGCCGACCTGGCGAGGCGGTAGGGCGTGATGTTCAGTTCGCTCAGAATGTCGCGCAGGATTTCGCCGGGCGCGGTGGGAGCAATGCGCTTGCCGGTGACGATGTCCGAAAGGTCGATCCTCCCGGCATCGAGATCGCGCCGATTGATCGCGGTGGCCATTTCATGTTCCTCCTTTTCCGCGGACGCCGTAACAGAACGCCCTAATGATAATCCTCGATCGCAACGTTCGAGGCATTGCCGTCCTTCCAGGTAAAGGTGATGCGCCACTGCCGGTTGATGCGGATGGACCAGCGGGCCGATCCTCCCAGCTTTTCGAGCCGGTTGGACGGCGGCAGGCGCAGGTCATCGATCCTCTCCGCGGCATCGATCTGGGCCAGCCTGGCATGGGCGCGGACCTGCATATCCTGTTGCAGTCCCTTGACCATGAAGCCCTTGAAGACGGCGGCCGTCGCCTTGTCCCTGAACGACGTGATCACGAACCGGACCATACCACGTCCGCATAGGTACGCCAAGCGTAATTAGTGATGTGAAGCGTCACTATGCCTTGCGGTCCGCGACGAGGGCGGACAATGCGGTCCGCAGCGCCTGCGTCCTGACCCCGTCTGGCCGCGTCCGCCGTCGCCCTGTATAATTCGCTGCAACAAGAGGCCCGGGCGGGGCGGGCGTCCCCGGTCGAACGCAAACCGAAGCATGAGAGTACAGCTAGAACGAATCCAACGAGACTCGTCTCCCGGCCAGTCGGTCAGGACTGCCGCATGCGGCGCATGATCCGGATAAAGCCGGCCTTCTCGGGCGACATCGGCGCACGACGGTTGTGGATGATGAACGACTTCCGCTTGAGCGGCTCCAGTTCCGGCACGGTGACGACCGCAAACTCGCCGGAGGCAATCTCGTCGACAAGCCGCGCCCTGTAAAGAATTCCGACGCCGAATCCGCGTTTGACGGCGAGCTTCACGGCCTCGGGCGTCCCGCACTGAAGCGCGAGCTTGGGGTTGAATCCGCGCGGCCTCAGTTCGATGAGGCACGTGGAGTCCTCTTTTGCCACGAGCGGATAGCGCGCCAGCTCGTCGAGCGACAGGGAGACCCCTGCGAGCTCGTGCCCGGCCGGCACGAAGGCGACGGCATCGTGTTCGTCATAGGGCTCGTAGACACATTCGGGCAGGAACGTGGGCCTCGAAATCAGGGCGATGTCGAGTTCCGACCTCACCACGCAGCGTTCGATGACGGCGCTGTCTTCCGTCTTCATGACGAGTTCGACCGTCGGGTAATCGGCAACGAAGTCCCGGAGGATGTCCGGCATGACCGTGACGGAATGGAGGTGATTGGTACCGACGGCGAACGACTTCACCGCATTTCCAGGTTCGGGATTCTTGAAGGTCAATTCGATCTTCTCGATCTGGTCCAGGACCGGCCGGACGGCATCGAGAAAAATCCTTCCCCTGGGCGTCAGCGCCACACCCTGTTTGGTCCGTTCGCAGAATCGGGCGCCGAACTCCTGCTCGAGCAGCTTGAGCTGCAGCGACACGGAGGGCTGGCTCATGTTCAGGTCGTTGGCAGCGTAGGTCATGTTGAGACGGCGCGCTACCGCATCGAATACGCGTAGCTGATGCAACTTCACCGTTTGTCCACCCTGTGAATTCGGTGCGCCGTCGAGGGCGCATTCCGTTCCAAAAATAATGCCCCTTCGTCATAGGAAAAGCCAATGATAAGTATATTAAGCCATTATTGGCCGTTGAAAATCCACAATGATATATAGGACTCTAGGGCGAACGTTCTTTGTCAGACACTGGCGTTGCGCCAAAACACGACAGGGAAGACAGGACGGGGGAGCGAAGGCCCATGAGGTTTCTCAACATTATTGGTATTGCGGCTGCAATGACGCTGTCGATGGCCCTGAACGGGGCGTCGGCGGAGGATTTCTACGCGGGCAAGACGATCAAGATCGTGACGGGCGGTTCGCCTGGAGGCGGCTACGACACTCATACGCGCACCCTGGCGCGGCAGCTTGGCAAGCATGTTCCGGGAAAGCCGAGCATCATCGTGCAGAACATGCCGGGCGGCAGCGGAATCAAGAGCATCAACCACACTTTCACAAAGGCCGGAAAGGACGGTACCGAGATCGGCCAGTTCAACCGCAATGCGCTGTTCGCGCGGCTGTTGGGCCACAAAACGGCGCTGTTCAATCTCGACGAGTTCAACTGGATCGGCTCGACCGCCAGCTATAGCGACAACGCCTGGGTCGTGATCATCAGGAGCGAACTGCCCTACAAGTCCATCGAGGATCTTCGCAAGGCGCCCAAGCCCGTGGTCTTCGGCAATGTGCGCTCCGTCCTGATCCCGATCACCAAGGAGGCCCTTGGCGCCAATATCAGGATCATCGAGGGCTACGAAGGCAGCCAGCTCAACCTCGCCTTCGAACGGGGAGAGATCGACGGCATGGGGACCGGCTACTCCAATCTCTTCCGCGAGCATCCGAACTGGCTGAAGGACAAAAAGGTCCGCATCATGGTACAGTTCGGCAGCGGCGAGCGCATCAAGGCCCTCAAGGACGTGCCGACGGCGCGCGAGGTAGCCGTCTCGCAGGACGACAAGGATCTGGTCGAATTCAGCGAGCTCGCCCTCACTCTCGGCTATCCTTTCGCGATGCCGCCGGGCGTGCCGAAGGAGCGCGTCGAGATCGTACGCAAGGCATTCATCGCGGCGGTCAGCGATTCGGCCTACCTGGCCGAAGCGAAGAAGGCAAAGCTCGAGGTTACGCCGCGTTTCGGCGACAAGCTCGAAGCCGCCGTCATCAAGGCCGCGAAGGCGCCGCAGAGCCTGATTGCGCGCTACAAGCGGCTCGCCGGGGAAAGCGGCGACAAAACCAGATAAAAAAATCTCTCCTGTCGGACAACCTTCCCGCCCGCCACCGACAGGTGGCGGGCGGGGCCCCTTTGCAGGGGTGATTCCAGTGACGGAGGGCGTCGCTTCGGCGATAAGATCGAGGCACCGGTCGTTAAGGCTTCAAAGAGGTCGCCAGGCCACCAACGCAATAATCATCTGAACGGCCTCTAGTCTCCCTATAATCGACTTTCAAGAATTGTCCGCTGAGGTGCTTCGTCGTCGTGGATAGCGGTATGCTGGTTTCATTCTTCGAAGCGCTGGTGATCATTTCCGATCCCACGCGCCTCCTGTTTCTCGGGGGAGGCGTGTTGATCGGCCTGGTGCTGGGCGTGATCCCGGGCCTGGGCGGCATCGTCGGTCTGGCGCTGCTTCTGCCTTTCACTTTCGACATGGATCCTTATGCCGCCTTCGCCATGTTGCTCGGCATGGGAGCGGTGACGTCGACGTCGGACACCATCCCGGCGGTTCTTTTCGGCGTGCCGGGAACGGCCGGGACCGCGGCGACGATTCTCGACGGCTATCCACTTGCCAAGCAGGGGCAGGCTGGCCGGGCGCTTGGCGCGAGCTATACCGCGAACCTGATGGGCGGCCTGTTCGGCGCCATGCTGCTGGCGGTCTGTATCCCGATCCTGCGACCGGTGATGCTCTATCTCGGCTCGCCGGAACTGCTGTCGTTCTCGATCTTCGGGCTCACCATGGTGGCGGTGCTGAGCGGCGGTTCGCCGCTGCGCGGCCTGCTCGCGGCCTCCTTCGGCCTGATGATCGCGATGGTCGGCTCCGATCCCCAGACCGGCACGCTGCGCTGGACGCTCGGTTCGCTCTATCTGTGGGACGGCCTGCCGATCGTTCCGGTGACGCTCGGCCTGTTCGCGTTGCCGGAACTCGCCGACCTCGCCATCGCGCGCCGGTCGATCGCGGCCGATGCCAAGTTCGACGCGCGGACCGGCCAGTTCCAGGGCATGAAGGACGCCATCCACCATTGGTGGCTGGTGGTCCGGGTTTCCTGGATCGGCGCCGCCCTGGGCGCGATTCCGGGCATCGGCTCGTCGGTCGTCGACTGGATCGCCTACGGACACGCGGCGCGCACCGAGAAGGGCGCGGAATTGACGTTCGGCAAGGGCGACATCCGCGGCGTCATCGCGTCGGAAGGCTCGAACAACGCCAAGGACGGTGGCGCCCTGGTGCCGACCGTGGCCTTCGGCGTGCCGGGCAGCGCCGGCATGGCGATCCTCTTGGGCGTGTTCCTGATCCACGGCCTGCAGCCGGGACCGGACATGCTGACCAAGAACCTGACCATCACCTACAGCATGGTCTGGAGCATCGCCATCGCCAATATCCTCGGCACGGCAATCTGCTTCGCCTTCGCCGGCCAGTTCGCCAAGCTCGCGCTCCTGCGCTATTCCATCATCATGCCGCTGATCCTGACGGTCGTCTTCGTCGGCGCCTTCCAGGGCACGCGAAGCTGGGGCGATCTCAACGCCTTGCTGCTGTTCGGCTGCATCGGCTGGATCATGAAGCGGCTGCAGTGGCCGCGCCCGCCGGTGATTCTGGGCTTCGTCCTGGGCGGCATCGTCGAACGCTACATGTACATCTCGGTCGCCCGCTACGGCGCCGACTGGCTGCTCAACCCGGTCGTGGTGGTGATGCTGGCCCTCGCGGCATGGGGCCTCTACCGCCCCTTCGCGCGCGAGATCAAGCGGGCCGGCGGCGTGCGGGGTATGATCAGCGGCTTCGGCCGGCCCCAATTCGGGCCGAATTCATTCTTCTACCTCTCCTTCATGGCCGTCATCGCCTGGATGTTGTCTCAGGCCTATGGCTGGCCGCTGGGCGCCCGGCTGGCGCCGCTGATCGTCGGCTACTTCGCGTTGATCGTCGCGGCCATCAGCCTCTTCAACTACACTTTCCGGCCGCCCAAGCCGGCCGTGGTGGAGGATGCCGAGGACGACTTCAGCGCCCAGGCCAAGGTGCTGCAATCGCTTCACATGGACCTGGTCAGCGACGACTTCGGCATCGACAAGAAGACCATCGCCGTCCGGGCCGCGAGCTATCTGGGCTGGATCCTGTTGTTTTTCGGCCTGACCGGCCTGATCGGCATGCTGCCGGCGGTCTTCATCTTCGTGATCGCCTATATGCGGACCGAAGGCAACGAGCGCTGGACCCTGGTACTGCCCTGTGCGATCGGGATGTACCTCTTCGGCTACATCGTCTTCGACTACCTGCTGGCCCTGCCCTGGCCTCAGTCCTACATGGGCGACTGGTTCCCGATCCTCCGGCGTACCGTGCCGTCGATGTAGGGTTCGAAGCGGATAGAGACGGCGGGCTGCACCCTGTTATCGGTAGAATTTGATGCCGTCCCTGGCACCATTTTTTTCCCAAATATCTATGGGCACACTTAATTGGCGTTTTCGGCTAAACGCCAGGGGTGCTCGCATCGCCTTCCCCACTCTCTGGCCGCGTCCGCCTTCGCCCCCTATAATCCCCCTCAACCAAGAGGCTCCGGGCGGGACGGCCGTTCCGTACGCCCGCCGCCCCAAGACGCACCCGCCCGGGAGACGCTTATGAAAATGCAGCTCTACTACGCCCCCGTGACCTGTTCGCTCGCGCCCTTCATCACGCTGACCGAGGCGAACGCCGAGTTCGAGGTCATGCCGGTCAACATGCGCAAGGGGCAGAACAAGTCGCCCGACTACATGAAGCTCAACCCCAAGCACAAGGTGCCGCTGCTGGTGGTGGACGGCAAGCCGCTGACCGAGAACGTCGCCATCCAGTTGTGGATCGCGCGCACCTACCCGTGGGCGAGGCTGCTGCCCGTCGATCCCTGGCAGGAGATGCAGGCGGTTTCCATCCTGTCGTGGTGCGCGTCGGGTATCCACCCGTACCTGAGCCGCATCAACAACCCGGCGAAGGTCTGCGACGCGCCCGGCGCGGCCGAGAGCGTGCACCGCTTCGCCGCTGAAATCGTGTATGAATGCTTCGATATGGCGGAGGATCTTCTCGCCGGACGCGAGTACTTCTTCGACCACTTCACCGCGCCCGACGCGCATTTCTTCTGGTGCTTCCGCCGCGCCGGCCAGTTCAAGCTCGAGCTCGCGCGGTTCAAGAACTGCGCCGCCCATTTCGAGCGCATGCACACGCGCCCGAGCGTGCAGAAGCTGCTGGCGCTGGAGAAGGATGTGCAGGCGCAGTTCGCCGCGGCGGCGTGACGCGCGGGCCAGAGCGTGTTTCCCATGCGTTGAATCACTCTACTGATCCATCATCGCCCATCACGCCCTCCAGCGTCATGCCCCGCTTTATGCGGGGCATCCATGGAGCGGCATGAGCGGATGGATGGCCCGGATGATCCCCCGACCAAGTCGGGGGATGGCCATGACGGAATTGGGGGGGAGGGGCACGACGAGTTGGTAGGGTGATTCAACGCGCGGGAGGCGTGCTCCCGTCGGCCTACTCCGCCTCTTTCTTCTTCTTTTTCTTCTTTTTCTTCGCGCAGGCGGTCTTGTCCGAGCGTGCCTGGCAGCTTTCGTAGTTGGAGCCGTATTCCATCGCCTTCTCGGCGTCGGCCAGAAGCTCCTTCGGCGTCGCCATCATCTCCGCCGTCAGCCGGTCAAGCTCGACCCCGCTGGTCGGCTGGACCTCGTGGTTGAGCTTCTTCGCCTCGGCCAGGAACGCCTTGTCCTTCATGGTCGTGTCGAAGGCGGCGCGCAGGAGGTTCACGCGATCTCTGGGTACGCCGGGGGCGACGTACATGGGCCGGCCGGTGTCGATCTGGGCGGCGAAGAGGTTGAGGATCTGGCGCGAGCGCGGGTCCTTGGCGAGATCGCTCATCAGCGGCACGGCGGGCAGTTCCGGGTCGCGCTTGAGGGCGAGTTGGGCGAGGATGCGGATTTTCCTGTCGCGGATCCAGTCGGGCCGGACGCTCTTCCACCCCGCCCAGGACTGGCCGGCGCGGCCGTGGACCTCGCCGCGTTCCATGGCGAGGTCGATGTGGTTGCCGTTGTAGCCCAGCGCGAGCTTGAACTTCGTGCCGATCAGGTTGTTGGCGAGCGCGATGACGATGGCGGCCGAGGCGCGGCTGGTGGTCGCACCGAAGACGTAAACGTCCTTCTTGCCGTCTTCCATGGTCTTGATCGGGGCGGCGTGCCAGACCGCGACCAGGGCGACGGAGCTCTGCGGACTGCCGATCCATTGCAGCCTGGCCGCGTCGTACTTGACGCTCTTGTCGCCGAACAACTGGCGCATGGGCAGCGACTGGTGCGCCGCCGACAGCACCGAGCCGTCCTTCGGCGCGATGTTGTAGACGTAGTTGGCGGCGATCAGGCCGGTGGCGCCGGGCATGTTCTGGGTGACGACGCGCGGGTTCCCGGGGATGTGCCGCGCGATATGCCCGCCGACAAGACGCGCAGTGATGTCGTAGCTGGTGCCGACGTTGTTGCCGATGATCAGCTTGATCTGCCTGTTCTTGTAGAAATCATCGGCACCGGCGGGCCCGCCCGCGGCCAGTGCGGCCAGCGCCGTGGCCGCGGCGATGGTTGCGTTGCGAATGCTGGATGTCATGTGCCGTCCCCCTGTATAGCGTGAGCCGGTGTAATCCCGGCATTGGGAGAAGGATAGGCCGTGCGTCCGCCCGCTGCAACCCGGGCGCGGACGGCGTAAGGAACCGTTCGCCCGTTGAAACGTATATCTAGCGTCGTGGCGGGACGGATCGGCGCCCGCCATGCGATTTCCTGCGAGCCGTCTTTTCGCCACATGTGTCGTCTATTGTTCTTAACGCATTTCTCAACCAATCAAATACCGGAGGACATTATGCATTCGCATCGAACCGGAATTTTCAGCGCCCTGGCGGCGGTCACCCTTCTTGCTGCCGTGCCCCATCCGGCGGTGGCCGACCAGCATGAAAAGACCACGCTGGAGCAGGTCAGGGACTACGGCATCGAGAAGAAGGACGACTTCGTCGCCTGGCACAAGCGGCAGATGCGGGCGCTCGAGACGAAGTACGAGAAAGCGGAGATGAAAATGAAACAGACCGGCGACAAGGCCGGCAAGGAATGGGAAGAGGCAAAGAAGGACCTCGCCAAGGCACGCGACGCCGCCTCCAGAAAGCTCGATGCGGCGAGCAAGGCCACCAAGGAAAGCTGGGCCAAAGCCAAGAAAGAGGCGGCGGAGTCCTACGCGGACGCGAAGAAGGCCTACAATCGCGCCCTCGAAAAGGCAAAAGCCGATAAATGATCTGACTAGCCGACCGGGCGGGAGGACAGCATGCTTTACTGGGCCTTGATGTTCCTGGTCGTCGCACTGATCGCGGCGGCGTTCGGGTTCGGCGGGATCGCGGATGTGTCCGTCGGGATCGCACAGATCCTGTTCCTCATATTCATCGTCCTGTTCGTCGTTGCCCTCATCGCCGGCGGCGTCGACCGGATGCGACGGCGTTGACCGCTGAACACGCGTAACCGTTCAAACCAGCGTATAACCAGCGTATAAGGAGTTCATCATGACCATACGAGTTGCCGATCTCCCCTATGAAAAGAACGCCCTCGAACCCCATATGTCCGAACGGACCGTGGAGTTCCATTACGAAAAGCATCACAAGGGCTACGCCAGGAAGGTCAACGACGCGATCGAAGGCACGAAGCTGCAGAACAAGTCGCTTGAGGACCTGATCGAGGAAACCGCCAACGACGGCCAACGGCGTTCGCTCTTCAACAATGCCGCCCAGGTCTGGAACCATGATTTCTTCTGGGCCGGTATGGCGCCAAAGGCGACGGCAAAGCCGTCCGGCGACCTTGAAGCGCTGATCAAGGATGCCTTCGGCGACCTCGACGGCTTCAAAAAGGCCTTCGTCGAGGCGGCGACGGGCCGCTTCGGCTCCGGCTATGCCTGGCTCGTGCTCGCGGATGGGCACGTGAAAATCATCAGCACGCCCAACGCCGACACGCCGCTGGTGGGCGACGCCGCGCCGCTGCTCTGCTGCGACGTCTGGGAACACGCCTATTACCTCGATTACCAGAACGCCCGCGGCAAATTCGTGAGGGCCTTCGTCAACGAACTGATCGACTGGGCGAGGGTGGCGGAGCGCCTGAAGGCGGCCGCCTCGCCCTCCCGCACCCACGCCGGCGCCAGGTAAGCGGGGCAATTCCCCCGCTTCGACCGGCGCCCGCTGCCGTCCTATACTGGCGGCATGGCTCCGGTTTCCGCCACCCATGCCATGCTGTCCAAGCCCTCCGCCTGGGTGAAGGACGCCATCGCGCGCTACGAGCCGCTCGGGCCGGAGGGCCTGCGCGTGCTTGACCTCGCCGCCGGCGGTGGACGCCACGCGCGGCACCTGCTCGACCTCGAATATGCGGTGCTGGCGGTCGACCGCGACATCGGCGGACTCGCGTATCTCGACGGGCGCGACGGATTCGAGGCTCTGGCCTGGGACCTCGAGGACGGCTCGCCCTGGTCCTTCGCCGACGAGCACTTCCGCGCCATCGTCGTCACCAATTACCTTCACCGGCCGACGCTGGCGCGCGTCCTCGGCCTGGTGGCGCCGGGCGGATTCCTGGTCTATGAGACCTTCGGCACCGGCAACGAACGTTTCGGCAAGCCGTCCAACCCGGATTTCCTCGCATGCCCGCACGAGATCGCGGACGCCGCCCGCGCCGCCGGGATGGACGTGCTGGTGGACGAGCACCGCGAGATCGAAGACCCGCGTCCGGCGGTGGTGCATCGCTGCGTCGCGCGCCGGCCCGGGGTCTGACGTGGCCTGGTCCTTCGACGACTTCTTCGCAACGCTCGCCCGGACGCCCGAAAGGCCGGCGGTGCTGTCCGTCGGCGAGGGCGGCGCTACGACCCTGAAAGCGGGCGATCTCGACGCGATATCGGCGCGCATCGCCGGATCCCTTTCCGCCACGGGTGTTGCCGCCGGCGACCCGGTCGCCCTGCTCGGGCCGAACACCGCCGAATGGGTCACCTGTTGGCTGGCGCTCACGCGCCTCGGCGCGGTGGTGGTGGCCCTCGACGACCTGTCATCGGCCGAGGAGGCCGCGGTCGCCATCGCCGATGCCGGGGCCCGGCACGTACTCGCGAGCGACGCCCATATCGCGGCGCTCAGGGGCGATTCGCGCCTTGATGGCGTGACGATGACGGCAATCGCGGACACGCTCGCCCCGGCGAAGGCGGGCTCGCCGCGAGGGAACGGCGTGCCCGTACACAGGCCGGCGGATGCTGCCGCCGTCATGGTCTATACCTCCGGCACCACGGGCGTACCCAAGAGCTTCGTCCTGACCTGCGCCAATATCACCGCGAATATCACGGCGCTCATCGACGAAGGAATCCTGAAGTCCCACGACAAGGTGCTGCTGCCGCTGCCGCTGCATCACGTCTATCCGCTGGTGGTCGGGCTGCTGACGCCGCTCGCGACAGGGGCGACGGTGGTCCTGCCCCAGGCGGCAACGGGGCCGGAGATCGTCCGCGCACTCGCCGCCACCGGCACGACGGCGATGGTCGGCGTGCCGCGCCTCTACAGCGCGTTGGTCGACGGGCTCGACGCTCGGGTGCGCGCCGGCGGGCGGCTTGCGGTCGCCGCCTCCGCCATGCTTCTGGCAGTGTCGGGATGGTTGCGCCGGAACCTCGGCATCAACGCGGGTCGGGTGCTGTTCGCGCCGCTCCACCGCCGCCTCGGCGGGGCGCTCCGGATCATGGTCTCCGGAGGCGCCCGGCTCGAGCCGCAGATCGTCGCGCGGCTCGACGCGCTGGGGTTCGAGACGCTGACCGGCTACGGCCTGGCCGAGACCGCGTCGCTGTTCACCGGCAACCGGCCGGGTCGCAAGCGGATTGGCTCGGAGGGGCTGCCGCTCGCGGGCGGTCAGGTGCGCATCGGCACGCCGGACGCGGAGGGCGCCGGAGAGATCGAGCTCAAGGGGCCGAGCGTCTTTTCCGGCTACCGCAACGCGAGCACGGCGGGCGCTTCCCCTTTCAGCGACGACGGCTGGTTCCGCACCGGCGATGTCGGCACCCTCGACGCCGACGGCTATCTCTACGTCACCGGCCGGGTCAAGGAGATGATCGTGCTCGGCGGCGGCAAGAACGTCTTCCCCGAAGAGCTCGAAAAACGCTACGGCGCCGATCCGGCGATCGCCGAGATCGCGGTGCTGGAGCACGGCGGCAAGCTGGTGGCCCTGGTGCGGCCAGATATTCCGGCCCTCAAGGCCGCGGCGCGGGCGCGCCTGCGCGACGCGGTGCGCGTCGCCATCGAACAGGCGCGGGGCACCTTGCCGTCGTACCAGCGCCTCGCCGGTTTCGCGCTGGTGAGCGCGCCCCTGCCGCGCACGCGGCTCGGCAAGTACCGTCGTTTCCAGTTGCCGGAACTCTATGAGCAGGCGACATCCTCCGCGGAACGTCCGGCGGCGGCTCCGATGGACGAGGCCGACCGGCGTCTCGTCGCCGATCCAGTGGGCCGGGAAGTGTGGGCACTCTTGCAGGCGCGCTACGGCACGCGGGGGCTTGCGATGGATGCGAGCCCGGAGCTCGACCTCGGCATCGATTCTCTCGAGTGGGTGACGCTGGCCCTTGAGTTCGAAAGCCGCCTCGGCCTGAACATCTCCTCCGACGACGTCGCGCGGATCGTGACCGTGCGCGACCTCGTCCGGCTGGCGGTCGATGCCGCTCAGTCGGGAACTGCGCCCAAGACCGAAAGCGCTGCGCCGGATGAGCGCTTCATCGCGCCGCCCGGGCCGTTCGCGCATCTGTGCGGCATCCTGATTGGCGGGCTCAATCGGCTGATCGCGCGCGGCGTCTTCCGGCTGCGGGTCGAGGCCGAGGGCCCCTGGCCTGGCCCTGACCGGCCCTTCGTGATCGTCGCCAATCACACGAGCGACCTCGACGCGCTGTTCCTGTCGGCTGCCCTGCCGCCGCGGTTGTCCCGCCGGGTATGGTGGGGCGGGGAAGTGACCCGCCTGTTCGGCAGCGCGGCGGCGCGGGCCCTGAGCCGGACCGTGCAGATTTTCCCGGTCGACGAGCGCCATCCCCGGGCGGCGATCGACCTTGCCCGCAAGGTGCTGGCGCGCGGCGACGGGCTCGGCTGGTTCCCCGAATCGTGGCGATCGGCGACGGGCGAACTGCAGGAATTCCTGCCCGGCATCGGTATGGTCATGGAGGGAAGCGAGGACGCGGCGGTGATCCCGGCCGGAATCCTTGGTGCGTTCGAAATTATGCCGCGGACCGCGCGCTGGCCGCGGCTGGGCAAGGTCCGCATCCGGTTCGGCCCGCAGGTTCGCGTGGCGGAGCTCCTGGCGGAAGGGACGGGTGGGACCGATGCCGAGCGGGTCGCCGACGCCTTGCGGCGCCGGGTCGCCACCCTGATCGCCGACGCGTCGCGCTGATCGCTCCCCGGCGGCATGTGATCCCGTATTGGCCGATTCACCCCCGTGGACTATCCTGAACAAAACCGGCAAATGATATTGGGGAGAGGCAACATGCGGGGAATGACGTCAGGTCGCGCACTCGCGGCGGCGCTTTGCGCAGTTCTGTTGGGCGGTACGGCGCAGGCCCAGTCGGTCGAGGATTTCTACAAGGGCAAGCGGCTCCGGCTGATCGTCGGCGGTTCGGCCGGCGGCGGCTACGACACCTACGCCCGTGCCTTCGTCCGCTACTACGTGCGCTATATCCCCGGCAAGCCATCGGTGATCGTGCAGAATATGCAGGGGGCGGGCGGCGTGCTTGCCACCAATTTCATTGCCAGCGGCGCGGTGCCCAGGGACGGCAGCGTTTTCGCCACAAGCCTGCGCACGGTGGCGACGGCGCCGCTGCTCGATCCCAGGGGCACCAAATACGATGCCAACAAGCTCAACTGGATCGGCAGCCTCGCCAACGAGGTATCGCTGTGCGTCTCGTGGCATACCTCGCCGGTCAAGACGTTCGCCGATGCGCAGAAGCAGGAACTGATCGTCGGTGCTTCCAACGGCAACGACACGGAAATCATTCCCGCCGTGTTCAACAACCTGCTCGGCACGAAGTTCAAGATCGTCGTCGGCTATGTCGCCGTCGGTATCAACGTCGCCATGGAGCGCGGCGAGGTGGCGGGGCGCTGTTCGTGGTCGTGGTCGTCGCTGCTCAGCCAGCGACCCGACTGGATCCGCGACAAGAAGATCAACCTTCTGGTGCTGACGTCGAACAAGCGCCATCCGGATATCCCGGCGGAGGTGCCGCTGATCATGGACTTCGCGCGCAATGACGCCGACCGGACGCTGCTCGAGATTTTCCTCCTGCCCCAGGTGATGGGGCGGCCCTATTTCCTGCCCGACGGCGTGCCGGCGGAACGGGTCGCGGCGCTGCGTAAGGCCTTCGACGAAACCGCGAAGGACCCCGGCATGGCCGCGGATTTCAAGCGCCTCAAGCTCGAACTGTCGCCGGTGTCGGGCGAGGAAATCCAGGCCATGCTGACCCGCGTCTATGCCACGCCACCGGAGGTCATCGCGAGGGCCCGTGACGCCATGCGCTACAAGGGTGAAAAGATGGTGGCGCAGATCAAGACCGTGAAGACCAGCGGCACCGTGCTTCTGTCGATCCGCGAAGGCCGTCAGATCGAGTTCAAGCTCGCGGACGGCAAGACGGCGAAGACCAGCGTGTCGGGCAGCAAGACCAAGGTGACGATCTCGGGTAAAAAGGCGACGCGCGCCGAGATCAAGGCGGGCATGACCTGCGCCATCGAATGGCCGGGACCGGGCCAACAGGCCAGGAGCCTCGACTGCAAGTAGGACGGGGTTTCGGCCACGCCCGAGCATCGCGGCGCGCCCGTGCCCGCCGGACTTGCGGTGCGTCGCTGTCATTATCGTGTTTGACTCGTCAAATGAACAAGGATGTCAACGCGTTAGCTGTTCATCCCCGGTTCAGCTTGCCCCCGGTACGATAGCGCCTGACTCGAACCTTTCAGCCTTGGGAGGTCGTCATGAGACTCAGGACCTTCGCCTTCGCCCTCGCCGCCGCCGCCATGATCGGGTTTGCCGATGCGCCGGCCCGTGCGGACGGCATCTCCTTCAGCTTCGGGTATCACGGTGGTCACTTCGGCCAGAAGCACGCTTTCCATGGCCACAAGCGCGTCTTTCGGCATCATGGGCGCCACCATTTTCACCGGCGCGTCTATCCGCACCCCCGGCGGTTTCTCTTCTTTCACGGCCACCCGTACTGGCATGGGAGACCGCCGTTTCCTCCGCGACGGCATGTCTACATCTACCGCCGCTACTGAGCGCGCTTCGTGCCGTTCGTGAGCGGGCGTTAGGGCCCGCTTTCCACGGACTAAATCAATTTGTGGACTCGTCATCGCCCTCCCCCGACGTGTTCGGGGGATCATCCGGGCGATCCATCTCATGGATGCCCCGCATGCGCGGGGCATGACGTGTCAACGTTAGGGCAACATGCTCTACGCCGACAGCTTGGCGTCGACGATCTTGTCGTAGGTGCTGTCCGCCGACAGCAGGCCCCAGCTGACCATCCAGTTGTAGATGTGGTCGTATTCGTCCGGTGTGTAGGGACGGGGATAGATGTAGCGGAAACGGCCGAGGTAGAAATCGTCCCACGTCAGCTTGCAGACATCGGTGGGCACTTCCTTGATCAGGTACTTGAGGTAGGGACGGATATCCTTGTGGATCTCGTCCACCGCCCGGCGCACCGAGCGATCGATGGCGGCATAGGTGTCGGGCGCCAGCGAGGGCACCGTCACCTCGGCACCGTCGTAGAACGCCTCGCAGATGATCTTGTGGCCACGCTTCAGCGCCACGGTGATCCACGGTTCCATCAGCGCCGCGGCACCGATCTTGCCTTCCTCGAGGAACTTGAGGCGCTGCTTGGGTCCACCAACGTGGCCGACGCGGACCTGGTCCTTGTTCATGTAGCCGCCCAGGAGGCCCAGCGTGATGTAGTGCGAGCCCGCGTGCATGTTGACGCCGACCAGCACGTTGCGCAGGTCCGGGGGGATGTTGTAGGGGCTGTCGCCCTTGACCACGATCGCCTGGGTCGCCACGGCGGCGCGCTTGGTGATCACGCGGGCGTCCTGGCAGCTGTCCTGGGTGCGGCGGATCTGCCCCCACTCGCAGGCGCGGTACATGGAGAACTCGCCCTTTTCGATACCCTCGTGCCAGCCGTAGGACTTGACGGCAGTGTGGTCCTCGATCGGTTTGTCGGGGACTTCCTTGTCGCGGTCGCGTCCGGAACCGGCGGGCACCAGGGTCACGTCGAGGCCTTCCTGTTCGAAGATGCCCTTCTCCTTCGCCACGTGATAGGGCAGTGAGAAGACGGCGTTGTTGACTTCAATCCTTGCCGGGGTAAGCGCCATGAGGATGTCTCCTTCTTCGTCGTGCGCCCTTGGTGTGGGCGGCTCGTCACGTGTGGTCAGGACTTGAGGAACGGCACCGCCAGACGGTGGAACATATCCGCCGCGTCCCACGGCACGAGATGCTTGCAGCCTTCGGCCATGTGCATGTCGAGGTCCGGATGCATCTGTTTCAGCAGCGCGAAGCGTTCGGCCGCGCGGGCGCGGTCCTCGCGCCCATAGATCATCAGCAGCGGCTGCTTCACTTCGATCAGCCGCTCCCACAGCGGGCGGGACGGCTTCTTGTCGTCCCTGGGCTTGGCCTTGGCGGCCTCTGCCATTTCCTGGCGGGCGCAGAAGGCCTTGAAGTTCTCGCCGATCGAACGCGAGTGGCGCAGGTTGAGTTCCGCGTCGGTGATCAGCTCGTGGTGGAACAGGTTCGCTTCCAGCAGCTTGCGCGTATCCTCGATCGTCGGTTCGGCCTTCGCCATGCGGCTTTCAAGACGGGCTTGGGCGGCGCCTTCCTTCTTGCCGACGCCGGAATCGAGCGGCGGGAGCAGGCTGCCGGTGCCGAGGATGACCACATGGGTGACGCGCGCCGGCATCTCCAGCGCCAGGGCGACGCAGATGTTGCCGGCCTGGGAATGGCCGACCAGCGCCGCCTTGTCGATGCCCATGGCGTCCATGAAGGCGACCGTCACCTTCTTCTTGAGGGCGACCGAGCCGTCCTCGGTGTAGGACGATAGGCCGAAGCCGGGGAAGTCGAAGGCGATGACGCGGCGACCGGCGGCGGCGAGCGGCGCCAGGTTGCGGCGGAACACGTCGGCCGAGGAGCCGAGAGAGGCGCCGTGGAACAGCAGGACGACGGGACCTTCGCCTTCCTCGAGGTAGCGGATGCGGAACTCCCCGGCCTCAACGAACTTGTCCTCGAAGCGGGTGTCGGTGGCGGCGTCCATGATCATCTCCCTCTCTTGCACAGCAAGGCACGCGTGCCCGGACGGGCGCTTGTTTTGACATAAGTCTAACACGGCGAGCGCAACAGGCAAAAGCGGGTGCGGGACGGTGCAAAATGGTGGTCCGAGCCTGCGGACCCCGACCGCGAACCCTCGACATTTCGCGCGTCTTGGAGGATTGTCCCGATCGGTACGTCGAAGACGGGATAACGCCTGATGATTGTAAAATCGGGGCCGGGGAACGCCGTGCCGCGGCCCGGTCAGGAGGGATTTCGGTGACACCGTCGCCGGGTTACCAAGCCGTTACACGGTTCGCGCCGTCGCCGACGGGCTACATGCACATGGGGCATGCCTATGCGGCACTGTGCGTCTACAACTGGGCACGCCTGACGGGGGGCCGGTTCCTGCTCCGCATCGAGGACATCGACCGCACCCGCTGCCGCCGCGAATACGAGGACGCCATTCTCGATGACCTGGAATGGCTCGGTCTCCACTGGGACGGGCCGGTGCTGCGCCAGTCCGAGCGCCTGGACCACTACACCGACGCACTGGCCCGCCTCAAGGCGCTGGGCGTGACCTATCCGTGCTTCTGCACGCGCAAGGAGATCGCGGCGGAAATCGCCGCTGCCGGTAACGCGCCGCACGGCCCCGACGGGCCGCTCTACCCGGGCACCTGCCGCGACCTCGGACCGGGCGCCGAGGGGCGGGAGGGCGCGGCCATCCGCTTCGACTGCGCCCGTGCCGCGCGCATCGTCGGCCGGTTGACCTTCAAGGACTGGCGCCTCGGCGACTTCGACGTCGATCCCTGCCTGTTCGGCGACGCCGTCGTCGCCCGCCGCGACATCGGCACCAGCTATCACCTGGCCTGCGTGGTGGACGACGCGGCCCAGGGCGTGACGATGGTGACGCGGGGAGAAGACCTGCTGCCGTCGACGCACCTGCAGCGCGTGCTGCAGGCGCTGCTCGGCCTGCCGCGCCTCGAATACCGGCACCACGGGCTGGTGAAGGACGAGAATGGACGGCGTCTGGCCAAGCGCAACGGCGTCGCCACCATCCGCGACCTGCGTGCGCAGGGGATGCACCCGGAGGACGTCCTCGCCCTCGCCCGGGCACGCGCCGAGGGCGCCGGAAGCGGGCTCTCCATGGAAGGATTCAGCCCATGGGCCCGTCATCGCCCGCCCCAGACCTGATCGGCGGCCAGGTCGCGCGCCTCGGGCGCCTCCCTGTGGCGCAGCGCCTCCACATCCAGCGGTTTCTTCGGTCGGTGGGCCACCGGCGGCGCGGTCAGGCGACGTGGGTCGAATGCAGCGGCAGGGCGATGGTTTCCAGCGTCGTCAGGTCGAGGTGGCGCGAGGCGTTGTCGATGTCGAAGCCTACCACCTCGCCCGCGGCGTCAAGGTCGACGTTAAGGCCCGCCGCGACTTCCCGTGTCTCGGCTCCCGGGCCGGGCTTGAGCTCGATGTAGAGGCTGTCCGTTTCCGGGTAGTAATGCAGCTTCATGGCGCCACCCTCCTGAAATTACGGTCGAAAAAGGCGTTATGGACGGTCTCGCCGTCCGCCAGCGTGACGACGCGCAGTATACGCGGTTCGGTCTCTCCGGGCCGCAGTATCTCGCCCCAGTGGCGGACACGGCCGTCGGGCTGGGCCTCCCGCCGACGCGGCGCGGCGAGGACTGCTTCGCACCAGCGTCGGTCGATATAGGGGCGCTTGCGCAGGACCTGCTCCTCGAAGTAGCGGGTGGTCTTCATGCGGCCGGGGCCCGGGCTACATGCTCTAGCGCCGCCGTGTCGGGCGCGGCGGACGGCGCGAGGGACGGCGCGCCGCGGCCTTGGGCCGCGCGGTCGTCTTCAGCACAGGTTTCCTGACGGGCTTCTTCGAAGGTTTCTTTGCCGCCGCCTTGCCCACGCGGCGTTTCTTCGCTGCGCCGGGCTTTGCCGCCGTGCCCTTCGTCGTGGAACTGGCCGCGGATTTTCCCGACGCTTTCTTCGCCTGGCGGCGCTGGCGACCCTGGAAATCGGGCCGGGAAAAGTCGCCGATGCCGTGGAAGTCGATGATTTCGATGGCGTTGCCGAAGGGGTCGTGGATATAGGCGTGGCGCCCGGTGAAGGTGCGGTGGCCCTCTTCCTCATAGACGATGACCGGGTAGCCCTGTTCCGCGACCGTGCGCATGGCCGCGTCGAAGTCCTCCCCGGCGACGATGAAGGCGTGGTGAAATTCGTATTCGCCGGGCGGATTGGGACTGCGGTGATGCTTCGTATTGGTAAGGACGAAGTACTGGCTGCCCACCTGCATGAACACCGTGGTGTCGTTCCGGCGCAGGTAGGTGCAGCCGAGCACGTCTTCGTAAAACTTCCGCCCGGCCTCGAGATCCGTGACCCCGATGGCGAAATGCAGGATGCCGATGGGCCTGAGCCGTTCGGCCATGGGCGGGTCCTACAGCATCTCGCGCAGCAGGACGCCGTAGCCGGCCACCGGCTGGTCGACATGGAGGCGCTTCTGGATCTCCCAGCAGCGCGCCGGCACCGGATGCACGACCGGCAGGCCGAGGTCCTGTTCCAGCACGTCGATCACCGGCAGCACCCGCCAGCCCGAGCCGAGCAGGTAGACCGCGTCCGCCTTGGGGTGCTTCAGCGCCACCTTCTTGACGTGGGCGTAGACCTGTTCCGACGACAGGTGGCCGACCTGGTCGAACGGCACGTCGATGCCGTCCATGGCCAGCACGTCGAATCCCGCCTGGGTGAAGTAGTCGGCGAACAGGCCGTTGATGTTTCCGGTGAAATAGGTGGCGCCGACGATCTTCTTGGCCTTGAGGGCCTTGAGGGCGGCGACGTGATTAGTGCCGGAGGTGAAGACCGGAGTCTTGTATTTCTTCTCCCACTTGCGCAGGAGGTCGGCCTCGCCCTTGTGGCCGAGTAGCATGAACGGCGGCGCGCCCTCGGCGTGGATCAGGTCGACCTCGTCGACGACCAGTTGTTCGATCAGCGGCACGAAGGGTTCGACCGAGCGCTTGAATTCGTCGGTGGTGCCGGCGCGGATATCGAGGAAAAGCGGAATCACGCCGATGCCTTCGGGCAGCATGCGGATCAGTTCCTCGAGCGAGCCCGGACGGTGCGTCGGCTTGATGCAACCGACGACGCCTCTCCAACTGGTGTACGACATCTCCCTGTTCCTTTCTTGTTTCAACTCATCCGTTCCGACACGGAACGGACCCCGCCGGCTTGGGCGAACCCGCCGTTACGGGCTGGGACGCCGTGCCGGGCTTCGGCGCGGGGCCGCCTAGGCCAAGTTGTAGAGCCGGGCCGCGTTGGGGCCAAGAATTTTGTCCACCACCGCCGCCGGAATCTTGCCGTCGTCGCGCAGGAGGCGCAGCGCCTCGATCTCGGCCGAGGTGTCGGTGTGGCCGTAGTCCGTGCCGACGACAAGGTGGTCCTCGTCGGCGTAGCGGCCGACGATGTAGTCGAGATCGTCC
>WHSO01000152.1 GCA_009380075.1 Alphaproteobacteria bacterium
GGCTCGCCGCGCTACTGCGCGTTCTATTGGTTGGACTCGATCGCGGTGCTCGCTTCGCCCGCCTATCGCAGCCGGCTTGCAAATCCCACCGCGTGGACCCGGCGCATGATGCCTCGCTTCCGCAACATGGCTCGCACCCCGCCTGCGATCCGTCCGTCGCGAGCCTCGACAACCCGGAAGCGCGGTTCCGAGCCAACCGCGATCTTCTCGCCGACTGGATCGTCTGTATCGAGACGGCGGACGAACACTCGGCGGCAGAACATGCCGTCGCCATGGCTGCACGCTTGCGCAGCGAAGCGCCGCAACTGAATCTCCGCGCCGCGCCGGTCTACCGGTTGCTCTGGCGCATGCAAGCGGCAGAAGCCCCGGCGCCTTGCGCGGACGAAGACGGCGCCGTCACCGCTGGGGCATGACGCCCGCTTGCGTGGCGACCTTCTGCCACTTGCCGGACTCGCTGCGCATGAAGGCGAGAAACTCCTCCGGCGTGCTCGACCGCGGCTCCAGCCCCTGGTCCGTGAAGCGTTTCTGCACGTCGGGCAGGGCGATGATGCGAACGATCTCGCGGTTGAGCCGAGCGACGATAGCGCTCGGCAGCCCGGCCGGTCCGGCGATGCCGTACCAGGTGACGACTTCGAAGCCAGGCAGCGTTTCGGCCACGGCGGGAACGTCGGGAATCACCGCGGAACGCTTCGATCCGCCGGTGGCGATGATCTTCAGCTTGCCCGCCTTCACCAAGCCCAAAACCGACGGCATGCTGTTGAACATGAACTGCGTTTCGCCCGCGACCAGGCCGGTGATCGCCGGGCTGGTGCCTTTGTACGGCACGTGCACGATATCGATTCCGGCCATCGCCTTGACCAATTCGCCGCCCAGGTGATTCGGACTGCCGGTGCCGACCGAGGCGAAGTTGTAGGCCCCCGGCTTGGCCTTGGCCGCAGCGATCAGTTCCTTCATGTTGGTGGCCGGAAACGAGGGATTTGCAACCAGGATCTGCGGGCTGATGACCAGCAAACTGATGGCGGCGAAATCCTTCACCTCGTACGGCGGCTTGGGCGCGACCAGCGGTGCGATCACCATGCCGCCCCCGGTGGCGAAGAGCAGCGTGTAGCCGTTCGGCGTTGCCTTCGCGCCCAACTCATGTCCGATCATTGCGGCCGCGCCGGCGCGGTTGTCCACGACCACTTGCTGGCCGAGCGATTCGCTGAGCTTCTGCGCGACCGTGCGGCCGACGAAATCGGTCGGTCCGCCGGCCGGGTAAGGCACGATGAGTCGAAGCGGCCGGGTCGGATATTCCTGCGCTGCGGCTGCGGCATTGAAGCAGAGACCGAGACAAGCAAAGCCCAAGCGCGCCACGGCGCGCCGTGTGTGATTTTCCAACGTCAGATCTCCAATGTGAAGAAACGATTCCCAGGTGCTTATCTACCTGGGCACTGCACCCTCTCGGGCCGCTGGCGCGCGCCGCAGCGCGGGCAGATGCGCTGCTTGCGCGCCAGGACGAAGCCGCAATCGAAGCAGCGGCGCAGCCAGTTCGGCATCGCTGCGGTCACTTGCCGGGGTGAATTTCGGCAGCCCGATCCCGTCAGCGGTTGCGAACGAGCTTGTCCTCCAGCCAATCGAACATGGTGGCTGCGCCGAGCGAGAGATAATCGCGCTGGCAATGCTGCGCGCCGCCCTCTTCGGCGGTGAATACGCGCAGCGTCTTGTCCGGCGATCCCGAAGCTTTGTGCAGCGCCTGCGCGTCGGCGAGCGGCACCTGCTCGTCATCGGCGCCGTGCGTGATGAGCAGCGGGCAGCGCATCTTCTGCACCACGCCGTCCAGCCGGAACGGCTCGAGTCGTTTCAACGCTTCGTCCAGCGAGTCGACGCCCAGGATCCACATGATGTGATGGCCGGGCACCGACATCGATGCCTTGAACGAGGCCTCGATGCGCCGCTTCCAGGTGGCGTGGTAGTCCCAGATCGCGCCCCAGGCCACGCA
>WHSO01000128.1 GCA_009380075.1 Alphaproteobacteria bacterium
ACTCGTCGAAGGACTGGGCGACCGGCTACAACTTCCCCGCCCGGCGCAACGGCGAGGTCCTGGTGAAGGAGCTGCCGCATGACCAGCCGACCGGCATGCAGGCCTTCGCCTTCAACCTGCGGCGCGACAAGTTCCGCGATCCCCGCGTGCGCCAGGCGCTGGGCTACGCCTTCGACTTCGAATGGTCGAACCAGAACCTGTTCTACGGCCAGTACACGCGGACCAAGAGCTACTTCTCCAACTCCGAGCTGGCCGCGCGGGAGAAGCCGTCCGAAGCAGAGCTGAAGCTGCTGGAACCGCTGCGCGGCAAGGTGCCGGACGAGGTGTTCACCACCGTCTACGAGCCGCCCTCCACCGAAGGCAGCGGCAATATCCGGCCCAATCTGCGCAAGGCGCTGCTGCTGCTGCGCGACGCGGGCTGGACGGTGAAGAACAACCGGCTGATCGATCCGAAATCCGGCCAGCCGCTGGAGATCGAGTTCCTGCTGGTCAGCCCCGCCTTCGAGCGCGTGGTCGCGCCCTTCCTGCGCAACCTGAACCGGCTGGGGGTGACCGGGCGCATCCGCACCGTGGATTCGGCGCAGTACCTGAACCGGGTGCGCGGCTTCGATTTCGACGTCGTGATCCAGTCCTTCGGCCAGTCCGCCTCCCCCGGCAACGAGCAGCGCGATTACTGGCATTCGGAGGCCGCCGACCGGCCCGGCAGCCGCAACGTGATCGGCATCGAGAACCCGGCGGTGGACGCGCTGGTCAAGGCAGTGATCGAGGCGCCGGACCGCGCCTCGCTGATCGCCGCCTGCCGGGCGCTGGACCGGGTGCTGCTGTGGAACCACTACGCGATCCCGCAATGGCATATTCGCAGCGACCGCGTCGCCTGGTGGGACCGGTTCGGCCGTCCGGACAAAAAGCCCGCATACGGCGTCGGCTTCGACTCCTGGTGGATAGACGCGGCCAAACCCGTGCCGCCGCCCGCCGACGCCCCCCGCGACGGCGGCTAGCGTGATCCGTCTTAGCACCGCGACGTATGCGCTGCTGGGACTCGGCGCCGCCCTCTGGCTCGCCGCAGCCGCGCCGCCCGCAGCCGCGCAGGGGCCGGACACGGCGGCGCGGCACGGAATCTCGGTCTTCGGCGACCTGAAATACCCGGCCGGCTTCCCCCATTTCGACTACGTCAATCCGGACGCGCCCAAGGGCGGCGCGCTGTCGACCTGGAACGTCGGCACCTTCGAGACGATGAATCCCTTCATCCTGAAGGGGCGACCGGAAGACCTGGCGGCGGACCTGCTGTTCGACACGCTGATGACGCGGGCCCAGGACGAGCCCGACGCGATGTACGGGCTGGTGGCGCAGTCCGTGGAGCTGAACGGGGACGGACGCTGGGTCGCGTTCACGCTGAACCCGAAGGCCCGTTTCAACGACGGCGCGCCGGTCACCGCAGAGGACGTGGTATTCAGCTTCGAGACGCTGGTGGCGAAGGGCCATCCCCGCTTCCGCATCGTCTGGCGCGACGTCGAGAAGGCGGAGGTCACCGCCCCCCGCACGGTGCGCTTCACCTTCAAGCCCGGCCGGCACCGCGACCTGCCGGTGCAGCTCGCCGCGCTGCCGGTGCTGTCGAAGGCCTATTACAGCAAGGCGACGTTCGACAACACCACCTTCGAGGCGCCGCTCGGCAGCGGCCCCTACCGCGCGGCGAAGATCACGCCGGGACGGTCCGTCACCTACGAGCGGGTGAAGGACTGGTGGGCGAAGGACCTGCCGGTCAACCGCGGCCGGTACAATTTCGACGCCATCCGGATCGACTACTACCGCGACCGCGACATCGCGTTCGAGGCGTTCTTTTCCGGCGCGTACGATTTTCGCGAGGAGTTCACGGCGCGCAACTGGGCGACGCAGTACGACAAGCCGCCGGTCCGGAACGGGCTGGTCAAGCGCGCGACCCTGCCCGACGAGTCCCCGACCGCGACGCAGATCTTCGTCTTCAACCTGCGGCGCGACACGTTTAAGGACTGGCGCGTGCGTGCCGCCTTCGACCTGGCCTTCGATTACGAATGGACCAACAAGACGCTGTTCTACGGCCAGTACGAACGCACCAACTCGATGTACGAGAATTCGGAGCTGGCGGCGCACGCCGCCCCGACGCCGGACGAGGTCGCCCTGCTGGAGCCGTTCCGCGGCCAGGTGCCCGAGGAGGTATTCACCACCCCCTACAAATCCCCCGTCTCCGACGGCATCGGCAATATCCGTGCCCGACTGCGCCAGGCGATCGGGCTGCTGCGCGACGCGGGGTGGACGTTCAAGGACGGGAAGCTGGTCGACGCGAAGGGCGGGCAGATGACCGCCGAGTTCCTGCTGTTCGAGGCGTCGTTCCAGCGCATCATCGGGCCCTATCAGCAGAACCTGAAGCGGCTGGGCATCGACGCCCGCATCCGCATCGTCGATTCGGCGAACTTCAAGTACCGGATGGACCATTTCGATTTCGACATCATCGTCCAGCGCTTCGCCCAGACGCTGACGCCGGGCATCGAGCAGAGGGGCTATTTCGGCTCCGAATTCGCGAACGTGCCGGGGGCGCGCAACCTCAGCGGGATCAGCGACCCGGTGGTGGATGCGCTGATCGACAGGATGCTGGCGGCGGAAAGCCGCCCGGCGCTGGTGACCGCCACGCGGGCGCTGGACCGGGTGCTGATGTGGCGGCGCTACACCGTGCCGCAATGGTACAAGGGCTCGCACAACGTCGCGTACTGGGACAAGTACGACCGCCCGGAGAGGAAGCCGCCCTATGCAAGGGGCGTGATCGATACGTGGTGGTATAATCCCGAAAAAGCCGCGATGATCGCGGCGGGCAAGGCGCCCCCGGCGCGGTAGAACGACAAAGACGGGTTCATGCTCGCGTATATCGTCCGACGGCTGCTGCTGATCATCCCGACCCTGCTGGGGATCATGGTGATCAATTTCGCGATCGTGCAGTTCGCGCCGGGCGGGCCGATTGAGCAGATCATCGCGCAGGTCACCGGGCAGGACGCCGGCGCCACGAGCCGCATCGGCGGCACGGGCGGCGGCGAGGTGGGAATGGGCGGCCAGCAGGGCGGCGCGTCGGCCAGCGCCGCCGCCTCGCAGGTCAACAGCAGGTACCGCGGCGCGCAGGGGCTGGACCCCGAATTCATCAAGCAGCTCGAGGTGCAGTTCGGCTTCGACAAGCCGCTGCACGAGCGGTTCCTTCTGATGCTGGGGAACTACGCGCAGTTCGATTTCGGCACCAGCTACTTCCGCGACGAGACCGTGATCGACCTGGTCATCGACAAGATGCCGGTCTCGATCTCGCTCGGGCTGTGGACAACGCTGCTGGTCTACCTGATCTCGATCCCGCTGGGGGTGCGCAAGGCGGTGCGCGACGGCTCCAGGTTCGACGTCTGGACCAGCGGGGTGATCATCGTCGGCAACGCCGTCCCCTCCTTCATGTTCGCCGTGCTGCTGGTGGTGCTGTTCGCCGGGGGATCGTATCTCGACTGGTTCCCGCTGCGCGGGCTGACCTCGGAGAATTTCGACGAGCTCAAC
>WHSO01000016.1 GCA_009380075.1 Alphaproteobacteria bacterium
ACGTCGCCAAGGACTGCGACATCAACGGCACCGACGGCACCATGACGATCCCGGGTATCGGCGACTTCCAGTGCCTCTACAACTACCAGTGCGACAAGCTGAGCCGGGAAGAAGAAAAGAAGTAGAGCCCGCCGCCGCGTCGCGCTGAAGGGCGCCCGGCGCCGCTAGGGCGTTTCCTTTTCGCCGTCCTTGGCGGCGTTCCACAGGGCGTCCATTTCGGCCAGGTCCGAATCCGCCGGGGTCTTGCCGCGGGCACGAAGCTCGGCCTCGATATGGTGGAAGCGGCGGACGAACTTGTCGTTGGTGCCCCTCAAGGCCGCCTCGGGATCGATATCGAGCTTCCGCGCGAGGTTGGCAACTGCGAACAGGAGATCACCGATCTCGTCCCCGAGGCGCTCCCGGGGAGCGTCCTGCGCGATCTCATGGACGGTTTCGGCCAGTTCTTCCTCGATTTTGGCGATCACCTCGGCCACCGTGGGCCAGTCGAATCCGATGCGGGCGGCACGCTTTGTCAGCTTTTCGGCGCGGATCAACGCGGGCAGGGCGCGGGCAACGCCGTCGAGGACGCTGGGAGGCGGACCTCCGGTCTTGCCCTTGGCGACGCGTTCCACCGCTTTCTGGGCTTCCCAGTTGCGGGTCTGCGCCGCGGCGTCGGCGACATCGACATTGCCGAAGACATGGGGATGGCGGCGGATCATCTTGTCCACCTCGTGGGCGGCGATGGCATCGAAGTCGAAACCACCGTCCTCGCACGACATCTGGGCGTAATAGACCACCTGGAACAGCAGGTCGCCGAGCTCGTCCTTGAGCGCCTCGCGGTCGCCGGAGCGGATCGCCTCGGCCACCTCGTAGGCTTCCTCGATGGTGTAGGGCGCGATGGTCTCGAACGACTGCTCGAGGTCCCACGGGCAACCGCCGTCGGGGTCACGCAGGCGCGCCATGACCGCTATCAGCCTCTGGATGGGCGGGAGGTTTTGGTCGGGAGGATTGGTCGTCAAGGGCGTCGCCTGTCCACGCATCAAAATCGCATAATGTATATTATGGAAAATATAGGATCGATCCTTAACGCATTGGTTTAGCGGGTCAAAATGTCATCGCAAGCACGGCCAGCACGGCGCCCATTGTACCGACCCGGCCGCCTTTTGAACCGGGCGTTTTGGATGGAACGTCGATCACCATGCCGTCGTAAGCGGGCTCCACGCCCTTCGGGCACTTGGCCGCGAGCTGCGCGTAATCGAGCCGGTGCGACAGGTGCGTCAGTACCGCGCGGTCCGGCCCCACCCTGTCGATCCATTCCAGCACCTTGGCGAGATGGGCATGGGTCGGGTGCTCCGGTTCCTGCAGACAGCCGACGATCCAGACCTTGACGCCTTCGAGTGCGGCGAAGGCCGCGTCGTCGAGGTTCACCAGGTCGGTCGAATACGCGGCGTCACCGAAGCGGAAGCCGGTAGTGACCGAAAACCCGTGATCCTGGCCGAACGGCAGCACCGGAATCCCGTGGCAATCGAAGGCTTCGCCCCAGCGCAACTCGCAGGCGCTCAGACAGGGCTTGTAAAAGGCTACGCTGTCACCGAAAGTTCCAGGCGGATCAAAGATATAGTCAAATTTTTTGACAAGATGATCTAGGACGTCGCGCGTTCCCCATGCCTCGATCACCTGGCGTTGCATGCGGTTGAGCTGGCGGATCTCGTCGATGCCGTGGGTGTGGTCGGCGTGGACATGGGTATAGAGGATAGCGTCGAGGTGCTGCACCCCGGCGTCGATCAACTGGGTGCGGCAGTCCGGGCCGGTGTCCACCAACAGCCGCCGCGCGCCCTGGTCGACCAGGATGGAGGCGCGCCGGCGCCGGTTGCGCGGGTTGTCCGGGTCGCAATCGCCCCAACTTCCGCCGATCAGGGGCACGCCGGCGGCCCCGCCGCAGCCGAGGATGGTGAGGCGCATCAGGCGGCATCCCCTGGGACGGCGCCTGCCGCCCCGGCGGCAGGCAGTTCATCCCGCCGCGCCTTGGCGAAGAGGCGGAAGAAATTCTCGGTGGTGCGCGCCGCCAGGTTTTCCGCGTTCAGACCCCGCAACTGCGCAAGGAAGGCTGCGGTATGTGCCGTGTACGCCGGCTCGCAGCGCCTTCCGCGCACCGGCACCGGGGCGAGATAGGGCGCGTCGGTCTCCACCAGCAGACGGTCTTCGGGCACCATCTCCGCGACCTCGCGCACCTGGGCGGCGTTCTTGAAGGTCACGATGCCGGAGAACGAGATGTACATGCCGTGGCGCAGGGCCGTTTCGGCCACTTCCGGGGCGGCGGAAAAGCAATGGATCAGGCCCGGGAATGCGCCCGTGGCCTGCTCCTCGTCGAGGATACGGATGGTATCGGCATCGGCGCCCCGGCTGTGGACGATAAGCGGCAATCCGGTTTCGCGGGCCGCGGCGGTATGGGCGCGGAAAACCCGTTCCTGGGCCGCGCGTGGCGAATGCTCGTAATGGAAATCGAGGCCCGTCTCGCCGATGCCGATGACCTTGGGGTGCACGGTCTCGAGAATGATACGGCCGGGGTCCATGCCGTCGGCGTCCTCGGCCTCGTGCGGGTGCACGCCGACCGAGCACCAGATGCCGGGATGGACCTCGGCCAGCGCCCGGATCGCCGGGAAATCCGCCATCCGCGTGCATATCGACAGCATGCCGGCAATGCCGGCGGCGCGGGCGCGTGCGATCACCGCCTCGCGCTCCTCGGCGAAGTCGGGAAAATCGAGATGGCAATGGCTGTCGATCAGCGTCATCGGCGGACGAAGTTTATCAATTCGGTCCCACGATGCACGGAGAATTGCCGCGGGTCCGAGAGGTAGCACCCCCGGCCTCGGCGGTCCCGGACCGTCCCCCTTCTGGGTAATGCAAGCACATCTCCCCTGCTCCGCCCGCCCGCGCCATGCTAGCTTTCCGGGCAAAGATATTCTCGGGAACGGGGCGAACCATGAAGATGAATCCGAAGACCCTGCGCCTTGCGTTCACGGTGTGCTTCGTTGCCGCCGTCGCGATCGGGTCGCCGGACCTGTGGACCCGGCCGGCGGCGGCGGATGATCCGGCGCTCCGCGCCGCTATCGCCGCGCCCGAACGCACGCCCCGCTACGCGGTCCGCGACGTCTGGCGCCATCCCTATGAGGTCCTGACCTTCTTCGGCCTGCGTCAGGACATGACCGTGGTCGAGATCTGGCCCGGGCGGCGCGGCTGGTGGACCGAGATCCTAGTGCCGTATCTCAAGGGCCGTGGTACCTACGTCCCTATAGCCAACAGCAATCCCAAGAAAAAGATACGTTCGGAACAGGTGGGCGCAGCCAGGATGGTCGTCGCCGATTTCAGGACCGACGCCGACCTGACGCCGCCGGGTACGGCGGACATGGTGCTGACCTTTCGCAATCTCCACAACTGGATGAAGCGCGGGGTCGCCGACAACGCGTTCCGCGCCTTCTACAGGGCGCTCAAGCCGGGTGGCATCCTCGGCATGGTCGACCACCGGGCGAAGCCGGACAAGCCGCAGGACCCGCTCGCCAAGGACGGCTATGTGCGCGAGGACTACGCCATTGCGCTGGCGGAAAAGGCCGGGTTCAAGTTCGTCGGCACGTCGGAGGTCAACGCCAATCCGAAGGACACCCGCGACCATCCCGCGGGGGTCTGGACCCTGGCGCCGAGCTTCCGCCTCAAGGACAAGGATCGGGCGAAATACGAGGCGATCGGCGAAAGCGACCGCTTCACCCTCAAGTTCATGAAGCCGGCAAAGTAGGTTCCCGGCCCGTTATCGCCGTCGCCGCCAGAGACGCCAATAGATGACGGCATTGAGGGCGAGAACGCCGAGGCCAAGCGCGATGAACCCCGCGCGCGGAAACCCGCCGGGAAACAGGAGCTCGGGGTAGATGAGCGGGAGGAGATAATGCTCGATGAAGCTCTCGGTATAGCCCTCCTCCCTGCCGAGGGCGCGTAGCCGGTTCTCGAGACCGGTCAGCGGGCAGGCCATGCCCGCGAGTTCGATACCTCCGCCCCACAGGACCGTGGGGACGTGCAGCCACGCGATCCGCGGCCAGCGCAGCACCAGGAGCCCGCCGAGAACCACGAAGACGATGAAGGCGAAGTGGAGGACGACGACCGCGTCGGCGAGAGGCCCATAGATCATGGTGCCATGGTCGCACGGCTCCGGGGTTCAGACAAAGGCGCCGCCACGGGCCAAAAGAAAACGGCGCCCTCCGATTGAGAGGGCACCGTTTCCCTGGCGCGGGTCTTCGCGTCAGCCGGATTTCTTCTTTTTCTTCTTCGCCGGGGCGCACAGCTTGGCATCCTTGACCAGCGCCTTGCAGTCGAAGACGGCGCCCTTGGTCACGGCCGCCTGTACGAGTTTCTTGACGTCCGCCGGTGCGTTGACCATCTCCTCGACGATCTTCTGGATTTCCTCGCCGGAAACCGGATTGATCTCGAGTTTTGCCTTGGCCGCTTCGTCGAGGAAGGCCTTGGACTTCACCGTTTCGTCGAAGGCCTTGCGCAAGGCCTTGACGCGGTCGGCGGGAACGCCGGGCGGGGTGAACAGGGGCCGGCCGATGGCGGGCAGCGAGCTCATCATCCTGAGGACCTGCGTTTCGGCCTCGTTCCGGCCAAGTTCCCACAGCATCGGGACGTCGGGCAGATCCTTCTCGCGCTTGAGCCCCATCTGCACCGGTACGATGACCTTCTTCCCAGCCAGGTATTGGGGCGTGATGCCTTTGAGCGAGGCCCAGGAGTTGGATCCGCGGCCGGAGATCTCGCCACGCTCCATCGCGAGGTTCATCTCGCTGCCGCCCTTGAAGCCGACGATGATCTTGAACTTGGTGCCGAGGATGTTGTTCATCGCGCGCGGGTAGAGGCCGGAGGTCGAGGCCGCGCCCGAGGCGCCGAGCACGATCTCCTTCTGCTGCATGTCCTTGAGCGACTTGACGCCGGTGGTGTGCCACAGCTCGAGCACGTTGTTGATCTCGATCGGATTGCCGATCCAGAGGAACTTGCTGGTGTCGAACTTGACCTGCTGCGGCGTCGATATCTGGCTGAACGGCATGCCCTGGGAGATGGTGGCGATGACCGCTCCGTCGCGCGGCGCCTGCATGGACATGTACTGCCCGGCCCGCATGTGGCCGGCACCGGGCATGTTCTGGTTCACGAAGGACGGCTTGCCGGGAATGAACCGGCCGAGGTGGCGGGCCATGAAACGCGCATAGACATCGTAGCCGGCGCCGGGGCTGGTCGAGATGATCATGCGCATGGACTTGCCTTTGTAAAAATCCTCCACCGCGTCGGCGACGGCAGGCGTCGGCGCGAGGGCACACAGGGCGAGCGCGGCGGCGGCAAGGGCCGTGCCCTTGGGTATGGTGCGAATCATGTGGAATCTCCCATCGGAAGGATTGAGGCGGGAAGCCAGGTTTGAGCACCGCACGAAGAATCCGGCGCCTTCTTTCTCGTTACTGGAATTTTGCGCCCTGCCCCCGCCCCCGTCAATTGGCGCGGCAGCGGGACACAAAAAAACGGCGCCCGCCGGGGCGCCGTTTTGCCTGGGGAATAATGCCTCAGGTGTTCTTTTCCTTGTCGTCCGACTTCTTCTTTTTCTTGGCCGACCGACAGAGCTTGTCGTCCTTGACAAGCTTCTTGCAATCGAACACTGCCCCTTTGGTCACTGCGGCCCGGGCCAGCTTCTGGATGTCCTTGGGCGAGGACAGGATTTCATTCACGAGCGCCTGGATATCAACACCCCGTGTCGGGTTGATGTCGAGCTTGCGCTTCTTCGCCTCTTCGATGAAGGCCTTGGAACTGACCGCCGCATCGAAGGCCGCGCGCAGGGCGGCGACCCGGTCCGCCGGCACGCCCGGCGTGGTCAGGATCGGGCGGCCGATGACGGACGACGAGCTCAGCAACCTGAGAACCTTCTTTTCCGCTTCGTTGCGGCCGAGCTCCCAGATCAGCGGCACGTCCTTGAGCTCGGGATCGCGCTTGAGCCCCATCTGGATCGGAAGGGAGAGCTTGTTCTCCTTCAGGTACTGCGGCGTCAGGCCCTTGATCGACGCCCAGGCGTTGGAGCCGCGGCCGTCGAGCTCACCCCGCTCCATGGCGAGGTTCATCTGCGACCCGCCCTTGAAGCCGACGATGATCTTGAGCTTGGTGCCGAGGATATTGTTGAGGGCGCGGGGATAGAGCCCGGACGTCGAGCGTACGCCAGTGGCGCCGACGACGATCTCCTTCTTCAGGAGATCCTTCCACGACTTGACGCCCGTCGTGTGCCACAGCATGAGGACGTTGTTGCCCTCGTTGACGTTGCCGACCCAGATGAAGCTCGCGGTGTCGAACTTGAACCGTTCGGGCCAGACCAGCTGCGCGAAGGGCATGGCGTTGCTGATGGTGCCGATGACCGAACCGTCGCGCGGCGCGGCGAGAGCCATGTATTGGCCCGCCCGCGCGTGACCCGCGCCCGGCATGTTCTGGGGCACGATCGATGGGTGGCCGGGAATGAACTTCACCATGTGATTCGCGGCGAAGCGGGAATAGATGTCGTAGCCGCCGCCGGGGCTGGTCGAGATGATGAGCCGCATCTGCTTGCCCTTGTAGAAATCGGCGACCGATTCGGCGGCAGACGCGGGACTACTTGCGGCGAGAAGCGCGACACCCGTGGCGGCAAAAAGGGTGCGGCTGGGGAATGTTGAAAACATCCTTACGTCTCCCTGTCAGAAGTATTGGAATTTCGGCCTAAATCAAGGCCTTAAATATATGGTCCCAGACCGTTACCGGTGAGTCAACCCGCCTGCCGGTATCGTGCCGGCCGCGTTCGGCAAAAGTCCTAAGGTTGCAGCGGTTTAACGACGACTGTCGGGGCGAAAATATTCTGTCCCGCGAGAGCTCAGACGGCGGGTTCGGCCTCGAGGCGCGGAAACACGCCCCGCGGCGCGGGTAAGGACGTGCCCGGCACGAGTGCGCCCTTCTCGCCGAGATTTGCAAAGGCGCGCGAATCCGTCGCGACCGCAAGCTGGTCGAGGATTTTTGCCGCCGCGTCGGGCGTGAACGGCTGCAGTACGATGGCGACGTTGCGGATGGTTTCGGCCAGCACGTAGAGCACTGTCGCCATACGCGCGGGATCGGTCTTGCCGAGGGCCCAAGGCGCATTGGCGTCGATGTAGGAATCCGCTTCCCCGACGACGGCCAGGATCACCTGCAGCGCCTTGTGGAATTCCTGCCGGCTCATGTGGTCGCACAGGCCCGGCAACAGTCCCGCCGCGCCTTCGATCAGCGCGCGGTCGTCGTCGATCATCGCGCCCGGGTCGGGCACCGCCGCACCGCAGTTCTTCTGGATCAGGGTGAGCGTACGCTGGGCCAGGTTGCCGATGCCATTGGCGAGGTCCCCGTTGACGCGCTGGACCATGGCCGCGCGGCTGAAATCGCCGTCGTTGCCGAACGGCACTTCGCGCAGCAGAAAGTAGCGCATCTGGTCGCGGCCGTATTTTTCCACGAGCTCATACGGGTCGATGGCGTTGCCGAGGGATTTCGAAATCTTCTGGCCCTCGATCGTCCACCAGCCGTGGGCGAAAATGCGCTTGGGCGGCGCCAGCCCCGCCCCCATCAGGAAGGCCGGCCAATAGACCGCGTGGAAGCGCAGGATATCCTTGCCAACCAGATGGAGGTTCGCTGGCCAAAACTTTGAAAATGTTTTGTTTTCTCGATCCGGATATCCCACCGCCGTGAGATAGTTTGTCAGTGCGTCGATCCACACGTACATGACGTGTGCCGGGTCGCCGGGCACCGGCACGCCCCAGGTGAAGGTGGTACGCGAGATCGAGAGATCCTGGAGTCCGCCCCTGACGAAGCTGACGACTTCATTGCGGCGGCTGTCCGGCGCGATGAAGTCGGGGTTGGCGTCGTAGAACGCGAGCAGCCGGTCGCCCCAGGCCGAAAGCTGGAAGAAATAGCTCGGCTCCTCCACCCATTCGACCTCCGCGCCCGTGCCGGTGGGCGCCAGAAGCTTGCCGTTGGGCCCCTTGATCAGTTCCTTTTCGGCGAAGAAAGCCTCGTCGCGGACGGAATACCAGCCGGCGTATTTGCCTAGATAGATTTCGCCCCGTTCGGCCAGTTCGCGCCAAAGGTGCTGCACGGCGCGGGCATGGCGCTCTTCCGTGGTGCGGATGAAGTCGTCGTTGGTATAGCCCATGTCGCAGGCGAGCGCGCGGAAACGCTCCGAATTCCGGTCGGCCATGTCCTGCGGGGCGACGCCCGCCGCCTTCGCCGCCTGCTCGACTTTCTGGCCGTGCTCGTCGGTGCCGGTGAGGAAGAACACCTCGCGTCCGTCCAGGCGCATGAATCGCGCAAGCGTATCGCAGGCAAGCGTCGTGTACGCATGACCGATGTGCGGCACGTCGTTGACGTAATAGATCGGCGTGGTGATGTAGTACGGCTCGCCCGCCATGGGATTCCTTCGACGTCGGTCTCGTGTGGCCCTGCCCGGCGCTTCAGGCGGCGGTACGCCCGAGCGCGAAGAACGCGTCGAGAAGCACCTGTTTACGGTCGAGATTGAGGCGCGCCGCCCGGCCAAACAGAAGGGTGATCTTTTCCCATACCTCCACCCATTGATCAAGGCTGGCACGGGCGGCCAGCCGAGCCGCCACTTCACCCTCCCCGGGCAGGATCTCGGCCGGCTCCTGCCTGCGGGCGCGCGCCGTCACCTGGCGTGCCAGCCAGGTCGTGAGCAGGTCGGCGA
The DNA here is from genome assembly GCA_009380075.1 of Alphaproteobacteria bacterium. Classification (GTDB taxonomy): domain Bacteria; phylum Pseudomonadota; class Alphaproteobacteria; order SMXQ01; family SMXQ01; genus WHSO01. Next base: position 8,741 of record WHSO01000016.1, read on the forward strand.
AGACGTCGTAGGCCTCGTACTCCCCGGCCGGGCTGCGGGTCCGGGCAATGGCGTCCAGCGCCCCATGCAGGCGTGCCACCTCGGGCCGCGGCAGGCCGGAGAGTTGGCGGATCATCTCTTCGTAGAGCGCGAGGCCGCCGGCATCGGCCAGTTGCAGTGCGCGGCCGATCGAGCCCTCGCCGATCAGGGCGAGCGGACGGACCTCGGCGTCGTCGATGTCCGGGCGGTAACGTCGGATCAGGCTTTCGACGGTAGCGTCGCCGAGGCGGCCCAGCACGAGCCGTCGGCAGCGGGAGCGGATCGTCGGCAGCAGGCGTCCCGGCGCATGGCTGACCAGCAGCAGCAGCCCTTGAGCCGGCGGTTCCTCCAGCGTCTTGAGGAGCGCGTTGGCGGTGTTGCGGTTCATATCCTCCGCCCCGTCGACGACGACGATGCGCCAGCCGCCTTCGAGCGCCGTGCGCGCGAAAAAGGCGCCGGCCTTGCGCGCGTCCTCGATCACGATGTCGCGCGAGCGGCGCCGGCTGCGGGGATCGTCGCTCCCTGCCCGCCGTCGCGCCTCGCCCATGAAACTGCGCTCGAGTGTGAACAGATCGGCGTGGCCGCCGGAGGCGACCCGCTGGAACACCGGTGACGCCGGGTCGACAGCGAGGCCCGCCGCCGGTTCGGGCCCGAACAGGCCGGGCCCCCTTTCCGCCGCGCCGCCCGACAGCAGGAAACGGGCGAAACGGAACGCCAGCGTTGCTTTGCCGACGCCACGCGGGCCGGAAATCAGCCAGGCGTGGTGCAGCCGGCCGCTTGCAGCCGATTCGGCAAGCTCGGCTTCGGCCTGGGGATGGCCCTCGAAATGCGGGTTGGTGCGCGGTTCGGGGACATCCATGACGGCATCGCGGCCGGCGGTTTCGGTCATCGGCGTTCCGGCCTCAGCCGCTCCTCCACCGTTCGCGCGATCGTCGCGGCGACGGAATCCACTTCGGCTGTCGCATCGATCACGACGCAGCGGTGGGGCTCGGCCTGCGCGATAGCGAGAAAACCCTGGCGCAGGCGCTCATGGAAATCGCGACCCATCCGTTCGAAGCGGTCCTCGCCTCCGGCGCGCCCTCCGGCGCGCCCGAGTCCCGAATCGACGGGCACGTCCAGGATCAGGGTCAGGTCGGGGGTCAGGCCCTCGGTGACCAGCTCGTTCAGCACACGCAGCCTGGCGGCGTCGAGGCCATGGCCGAATCCCTGGTAGGCGAGCATCGAATCGGTGAAGCGGTCGCAGACGACCCAGTGCCCCGCGGCCAGCGCCGGGCGCACCGTGCAGGCAAGATGATCCGCACGCGCGGCCGAAAGCAAGAGCGTCTCCGCCAGCGGCGTCCAGCGTCCGGGGTCGCCTTCGACCAGAAGCGCGCGAATGGCTTCGGCGCCGGAAGCGCCGCCGGGCTCGCGGGTTTCCGTCACCTCGAGGCCGAGCCCGCGCAGAAACGCCCCCAGGCGCTTCGCCTGGGTGGATTTTCCGGCGCCTTCGCCGCCCTCGAGAGTGATGAGCCTGCCCTGACGGGCCGTGTCTGTCGTCACCGGTCGCCGCGTGTCCGATCCGCTACTTCGTGCTTCCCCACAGAAGATAGCCGATTGCGGCCTTGATGCGCCCCATGAATCCGAGCTGTTCCACCGACTTCCCCGCCTTGAGCGGGATCTCGATAGTCTTGGCGTCGGGTACGGCGATCCTGAGCATGCCGATTTCCTTGCCCGCCGCGATCGGGGCCGGGACGGGCTGGGTAAGGGCCACCGTGACCTTGGCATCGCGCCGCGCGCGCCGCGGCAGGGTGATGGTCAGGTCGTGGTCGAGGACGAGCGGCACCGTGGCGTCGGTACCGAGCCACACGGTCGCCGTTTCCACAGTATCCCCCTTCTTGTAGAGGGCGTAGTTGGCGAATTCGCGGAAGCCCCAATCCGTCAACCGCGCCGATTCCTGCGCGCGCTCGCGCATGGAATTCATGCCGTTCAGCACGAGGATGAGCCGCCGGTCGCCACGCTTGGCCGATGCGGTAAGGCCGAAGCCCGCGGCCTCCGCGTGGCCGGTCTTGAGGCCGTCCGCCCCCATATTCATGTAGAGCAGCGGGTTGCGGTTGCCCTGGCGGATGCCGTGCCATGTGAAGTTCGTTTCCGCGTAGATCTTGTAGAGCTCGGGAAACTCCCGGATCGTCCGCAGCGCCACCGTGGCGAGGTCGCGCGCGCTCATCACGTGACCGTCCGCCGGCCAACCCGAGGCATTGATGAAGTGGCTGTCCTTGAGGCCGATGCGCTTGCCCTCGCGGTTGAGCAGCTCGGCGAACGCCGCCTCATCCCCCGAGATACCCTCTGCCAGGACCACCGTCGCGTCGTTGCCCGACTGGACGATGACGCCGCGCAGCAGGTCCTTCACGGGGATTCGCTTGCCGACTTCGACGAACATCTTCGAACCGCCCATGCGCCAGGCCTTTTCACTGACGAGGAATTCGTCGTCAAGCGACAGCCGGCCTTCCTTGATGCGGGAGAAGACCACATAGATGGTCATCATCTTGCTCATGGAAGACGGGGGCGCCGGCTCGGTCGCGTTCTTCTCCAGAAGGACCGTGCCGGTATCGGCATCGATCATGTAGGCCTGCTTCGCTACGGTCTCGACCTGGGCGGCGCGTGCGGATGTGGTGGCCAGTCCTGCGGCAAGCGCACCAGCCAGGAGTACGGCCATAGCCGTGTGGCGGATCGGGATCATGGCGATTCGGAACACTCCTGTCTGGGCCGTCCGCGTCCGGACGACGTATGGGGATTTCTGCGGTGTGGCGCTAGCGATCGACGATGATCCGGGCATCGGAATATCCGGCACGGATGACGCGCTCCAGCATGGCGTCGGCGGTGGGAAGATGCTCGATCGGCCCGAGACGGACGCGGAACAGGACCTGGTTTCCCAACTGTATCTGGCTGACTTCGGAACGGCCCAGCACGTTCAACCGTGCCCGGAGGCGGTTGGCGTTCTCGAACTCGGAGAAGGCACCGGCCTGCACGTATATGCTGGTTCTTTCGACGGGGACCCGCGTAACCGCCGGCTGTTCCAGCGCCACTGTCGCGGTGTCACGAGGCGCCGGAGCCGGAGCGGCGCGCCGTTGCGGCGCCTTCGCGCCGGATGCGCCGTCGAGCGGGGCGCGGGTGATGGTCGCGCTGGGGGCCGGCGTGATCTGCGGCTTGACGCTGTCGCCGCCACTCGACGCGCGGGCGAGCTGGACCTCCCCCGCTCCCATCTGGGCCGCGATCTGGCGGCTTTCCGGGGCCATGATTTCGACCCGCACCTTGGCCGTGCCCTGGCGATGGAAGCCGAGCAACTGTGCCCCCTGGCGCGACAGGTCGATGATTCGCCCGTGGGCGAAGGGGCCGCGGTCGTTGACCCGCACCTGGATCGAACGCCCGTTTTCGAGATTGGTCACGCGCACCATGCTTGGCAACGGCAGGGTGCGGTGTGCGGCGGAGACGATGTTCTGGTCGAAGGCTTCGCCATTGGCAGTACGCCGGCCGTGGAAATTGGGGCCGTACCAGGAGGCAATGCCCGATTCCGAATATTCATAATCGACTTTAGGATAATACCATACCCTATTAATTTGATAAGGAGTTCCAACCTTGTATTTCCCCTGAGCATCAGCGTCCTCATGGGGCGACAGGCGCTTGGCCGTGTTCATCAGAAACTGGGTTTCGGAACAGGCGAACAGGACGACCAGGGCACAGGCCGCCACGACGATCATCGGCAGTCGCTGGTGGAGGCGCATCATCTTGTGGTCCAACAGCCCTCTCCTCCAAAGATGTAGCCGGAGTTTAGAGGCACCGTCTGCCTTCGGCAAGGCGGGCGGCTCCTCGCGGCGGGGTGTGGCGTTCGGGCCGGCATCGCCGCCTACCTCAGCCGGTCGGCCAGCATGCCGACCGCGGTGGCGAAGAGGACGGAGCAATTCCACCTCATGGTCGCCCGGAAGTTGCCGTAGACGAGGAGTGCCGGGCCCTCGGGACCCTCCGGCAGCGCCAGCGAGGCCTGGAGCGCCCGCTTCGGCAGCGGGCCACCGTCCGCCGCCCGCACGCCCAGCCTCGACCATTCGACGAGGGGCTTCTCCACGCTCAGTTTGCGCAAGTCGCGGCAGCCGCGCGGCGGTGTCTTCGGCATCAGTTCGGGCAACCGCGCGGCGAAGCCGTCGGGCAGTTGCACCTCCCGCCCCCAGGTCTGGTCGTCGCGCCAGCCCGACTGTTTCAGGTAATTGGCCGAGGACGCGAAGACATCGGCGGTGGTTCCCCAGATGTCGCGCCGCCCGTCGCCGTCGTGGTCCACCGCGTAGGACAGGAAGCTCGACGGCATGAACTGGTTCTGCCCCATGGCGCCGGCCCAGGAGCCCTTCATCCCCGCGGCGCTGACATGGCCGGCATCGATGATCTTCATGGCGTTGAACAGCTCCCGGCGGAAGTAGTCGGCACGACGCCCGTCGAAGGCGAGCGTTGCCAGCGCCTGTACCACCGCGAACCCGCCGGTGGCACGTCCGAAGCTGGTCTCGAGCCCCCACAGGGCGACGACGAAGCGCGGCTGGACGCCATATTTGGCGCCGATCTGTTTCAGGATGTCGCCATGCTGGCGCAGCCGCTCGCGCCCGGTGTTCACGCGCCAGTTCGATACCCGCGCGTCGATATAAGCGCGGAAGGTCTGGGTGAACTCCGGCTGGCGGCGGTCGAGTTGAATGACGCGCTCGATCGGCGTCAGCCCGGCCAGCGCCGAATCGAGGGTCGCCGCGCTGATGCCGAGCCCGAGGCCCTCCTCCCGGACGCCGCGGAGCCAGTCCTGGAAGAGCTTGCGCTTTTCGGCGCCCGCGTCCTTCGGCGCCGGTTGTGCGGCGGGCGGCGGAGTCGTCACGGACGGTGCGGTGCCGTCCTGAGCCGCCGCCCCTGCGCTCGCCGTCATCATCAACGCAAGGGCGATGAGCAACGCCGTCATCCGCCATGACGAGCGGGATCGGGACAATTTGGAAGGCAGCATCATTCAGGATCTCCCGCGGACCACCGCCGCCTCTGGCGCGGCACACGCAAGGTATAGCGGCTCCGCCGCCGTTGTGCCACAAGCGGCCCGCGCCGCGCAATCCTGTTCGAACGACTGTTGCACCTTGGTCACTGCACGGATCCGCCAGATTTCGCGTCGGTTTCGCGTGCCAGCCGTGCGACGACCCGTTCGATCAGGTCGCGTGCAACCGAATTATCGATCTCCGCCGTGGGGACCGCGTCCTTCACCGCCCGCCCGCGCCATATGACGTTGCCCACGCCGTTTTCGAGTTCAGCAAACACTTCGTGCCGCGCGGGCTGCGGCGGTGGCGGCTTGCCGTCGAGGGGGATCTGGATGGCAAGGCCGAGGTCGGTCTCGCTCGACGAACCACCGCGCCCGACGATTCCCACTTTCGGGCCGGCGCGCGATTGGAGGGTGCGCGGGCGTTCGAAGCGCAGGAACAGCACGTTGGGCGCGGTGGCCTCGGGGCGGATGCCGTGGCGGGTCAGTGCCTCGTTGGCGAGCGCCGCGATCCGCAGCGCCGCTTTCTCGTCCTCCTGACGAACGCGGACCGCGACCGCCCGCAGTCCCGTGGTCGGACGTGCGGCTGCAGGCGCCGGCTCCTTGCCCGTGTCGCTGCCGCGGAAGGGCCAGAACGACAGGCCTGCTCCGGAACAGGCGGGCGCCAAGGCGAGGAGCGCCAAGGCCAGCGCAACGGTGACCGTCCTTGGGAACATGGACGTCCGCGACGGGGCGCGATCAACGGATCGGTGAGCGATCATGACAAAAGAATCGCGTCCAATTATGGCCATGCCAAGGCCGCCCGTGTTGAGATCGGGCGGCTATGCCAAACACCTAATGTTTGTGGCCGATCTTTTGAGATGCGGGCGTTTCCATCGGAAGAGCGTCACCAAGACGTAAAACGGCGTAGTGGCGGGAGCTTGCCGCGTGCTGGGAGATTAACCTTTGGCTGCTGCCCATCCCCTTTGGAAGTCAGCCAATCAACCGACCAGCCAATTTACCGCAATCTTAACAATGACTTAACTTTCTACCTATTTCATAGGGATAATCTAGGCGGATACATGAGCATCCCTGATGATCGATGTTTTATACGCATGCATCACCGAGCAGCACGATTGGCGTTTGGTCGTGCTTGCGGCGATTATCTGTTCACTCGCGTCCTGCACAGTTTTCGTCGTCCTCTCGCGGGCCACGGTGGCGAACTCGGGAATCTGGTCCAATGCCCGATGGTTTGCCGCGGCGGCCTTCGTTGCCGGCAGCGGAATCTGGGCGACCCATTTCGTCGCCATGCTGGCGTTCCGCCCGGGTGTTCCCGTGGCCTACGATATCGGCCTGACCGTCCTTTCCGTAGTGATCGCGATCGCGGTTTCCGGTCTTGGTCTTTTTGTCGGCGCGTCGGCGGGCATGCCCCTCCTTGGCGGCGGGATCGTCGGGGCCGCCATTGGGGCGATGCATTACACCGGCATGATGGCTTTGCGCGTTCCCGCTACTCTGACCTGGGATCCGTTCTATGTCGTGGCTTCCGTCGTCTTCGGTATTGTTTTGGCGGCGGTGGCGGTGCCCGTCGGCCTGCGCTCGGCCTCTCCCAAATCGCATCTGGCCGGTGGCGGCCTCCTGACGCTGGCGATCGCCGGACTCCATTTCCTCGGGATGTCCGCGTTGCGGGTCGTCCCGGACCCGCTGGTTGGAATGCCCGGCGAGGTCATGGCGCCGGACCTCCTGGCCGTGGTCGTGGCGGCGGTGGTCCTGCTGATCATCACCGTCGGGCTGGCGGGGTCCAACCTCGATGTGCGGCTCGCCCAGCGCGCGGAGGATGAAGCGCAGCGGCTACGCAGGTACGTGGTCGAACTTGAGGATACCAAGCGTGCTCTGGAGGCACGGACCGCGGAAGTCACCGCAGCGCTGGAAAAGGTCGAGGCCAGCAGTCAGGCGAAGTCCCGGTTCCTGTCGGCAATGAGCCATGAATTGCGCACGCCTCTCAACGCCATCATCGGATTTGCAGAAGTGCAGGCGAAGGAATTGCACGGCCCGGCCGGCGATCCGCGTTATGTGGAATACGCCAATCACATCTGTGAAAGCGGCCACAATCTCCTGAAAGTGATCAATGACATTCTGGATTACGCGAACCTGCTCTCGGACGGCATCGGGCTTGGCCGGGAGAAGGTCAACCCGGCAAAGCTGGTTACGGACTCGGTCCGTTCCATGCGCGCCGAGGCCGAACGAATCGGGATTCGCCTGGTCGTGAATGCCGCTCCGGACGTGCCGGTGATGAGCCTTGATCCCTCCCGCATGCGCCAAGTGCTGCGCAGCCTCCTGTCCAACGCGGTCAAGTTCACGCCCTCGGGCGGTCAGATCACGGTGACCACCCGTCCCGTCCCTGACGGCTGCGTGATCATTGTCGAGGATACGGGCATTGGAATCGCAACCGAAGACATGCCGAAGGCGCTCGCCATATTCGGCCAGGTCGACAGCGATCTGAACCGGAAATACGAAGGCTGCGGACTGGGACTGCCTCTGGCGAAACTGCTGGTCGAACGTCACGGCGGCACCTTTGCCATCGAAAGCGTGGTCGGGCAAGGCACCAGGATCACCATCACCCTGCCCGTCGCCGCTGCCGTGGAGCAGCCGTCGATCGCCGCGTGAGGGATCGCGTCTCTACCAACCATGCCCTTATGTTCTTGGCGGACTCGGCGAGGGTCGAGCGTGTTCCCGGTCGCGGGAACTTAACGTGTACTCCTGCGTTGTTGGACTTTAAGGGCTGCTTCAATTGTGGGAAGAGTCTAAGGAGGGCGGGCTGATTGACGACTCTGAGCCTGCAAGTGTTCCTGCAAGTGTTGTGGGGCACGCTGGGGGACGGTAAGTTTTCGCGTCAGGTACTCGGTTAGGAAATTCATCGGCGTGCCGGCGAAGCGAGGCCCACCCGGGGAGGAGCGAATGCCGCTTCACATCGCCCTGGCCATCGCGCCGGGCGCGCCGCAAAATCCTTCGGCCCTGGCGGTACGGCTCTGCGATATCTGGCGGGATCGAGGCCATCGGGTCTCCGTGACTTCAGCCCGGTTCGTGGAAGCGGATTGTGCCCTGCTTCACATCGACACGACGGTGGTCAAGCCGGACCTGGTCCCCGAGGCTCCTCCCGCGACGCTGTTCCTCAACAAGCGGGTGGTCGATATCTCCAAGCGCCGGGTCAGCCGCAACCTGGTCTCGCCCAGCGACGATTATGCCGGCCCGGTCATCGTCAAGACCGATGGCAATTACTACGGGCTGACCCTGACGCCGGAGACCCTCAGCCATAAACTGACAAAAATCCTGCGCAAAGGTGCTGGACCGAAGACCTGGCGCTACCTGCACATGCTTCCGAAGACTTCCTATCCCATACTCAACACCAAGTCCGAGGTACCTGACTGGGTCTGGCGGCGCGACGACCTCGTCGTCGAGCGCTTCATGGCCGAAAGGAAAGGTGACCTTTACGTTCTTCGGATGTGGATTTTCTTCGGAGGGCGGGAATACGGCGTCAAGCTTTACGGCGATCAGGCGGTCGTAAAACGCGACAACACCGTCCGCTTCGAGTATCTGACCGACGTGCCCCAGGAACTGCGCCGCGAACGGAAGCGGCTGGGCTTCGACTTCGGAAAATTCGATTATGTCATCGAGAACGGCAAGGCACAGCTTCTGGACGCAAATTCCACGCCAACGATCACCGGTGATTCACCGAGTCTGCTGAATCTGGCCGACGCGCTGTCGGACATGTTTGCGGGGCGATGCTGATGCCGGTCCTGACACTCGAGGATTTTGCGGCTCTGCATCCGCCCGATACTGCCTTCGTCCCCTGCAGCAGCCTCAAGGAGCCGGCCTCGGCGAAGGTCGTGCGTGTTTCCGGTCGTGGAAACTTAACGTGTACCTCTTGCGTTCTTCGACTTCGGAGGTCGTCAATTTTAGGGAGAGGTTAAGGCAAGCGTGCTATTTAACGGCCCCGAACCTGCAACCCTTGTGGGGAAGGCCTCGAAACGGTAATTTTTCGCGTCGGTTAGTCGGTTAGGAAAATCATCGGGGTGTCGGCGTAGTGATGCACCCCCCGGGGGGAACAGCGGATGCCGCTTCACATCGCCCTGGCCGTTGCGCCGGGCGCGCCACCCAGTCCGTCGGCGTTGGCCATGCGGCTGTGCGACATCTGGAGGGACCGGGGACATCGGATCTCCGTGACCTCGGCCCGGTTCGTGGAAGCGGACTGCGCTCTCCTTCATATCGACACGACGGTCATCAAGCCGGAGCTGGTTCCCGAGGCCCCTCCTGCAACGCTGTTCCTCAACAGGAAGGTGGTCGATATCTCCAAGCGCCGGATCAGCCGCAACCTGGTGTTGTCGGCGGACGACTATTCCGGCCCTGTCATCGTCAAGACCAACGGCAACTATTTCGGGCTGAACCTGACCCCGGAAAGCCATCGTCACAAGCTGATGAAGGTCCTGCGAAAGGGCGCTGGACCGAAGACCTGGCGCTACCTTCACATGCTTCCGAAGACCGCCTATCCCATTCTGGACAGCAAGGCCGACGTGCCGGACTGGGTGTGGCGGCGCGACGACCTCGTCGTCGAACGCTTCATGGCGGAAAAGGAGGACGATCTCTATATTCTGCGGCTCTGGATGTTCCTGGGAAAGCGGGAATACGGCGTGAAGCTTTACGGGCTGCGGCCGGTCGTGAAGAGCGACGACCTCGTCCGCTACGAGTATCTGACCGAGGTGCCCGAGGAACTGCGCCGGGAGCGGGAACGGCTGGGCTTCGATTTCGGCAAGTTCGACTATGTCCTCGAGAACGGCAAGGCGCAGCTCCTCGACGCGAATTCCACCCCCACGGTTCACAGCGATTCAAAGCCGTCGCCGAACCTGTTAAATCTGGCCGACGCGCTGTCGGATATGTTTGCGGGGCGATGCTGATGCCGGTCCTGACACTTGAGGATTTTGCGGCCCTGCATCCGCCCGATACCGCCTTCGTCCCTTGCAGCAGCCTCAAGGAAGCCGGGCTGGTGGTCGAAGAGGAATGGCGGATGGAATCCATTACCGGGACCATGCTGACCTGTCTCGGGCGAATGCCGGCACTTTTGCACCGAAATGCGGCGACGGATGCCGCGCTGGAGTTCGTCCGGCTGGCCGGCATCGAGCCGCCCTCGAGGCTGGAAACATACGCTTCGGACGACGAGGCGACCAAGCTTGCAAGCCGCCTTGCCGCCAGGGGGCTCCGGTTTGCGACCATTTACCCGCAGATCGAATCCATTCGCGCGCTTGGGGCGTGTCTTATTACCCCTGAGCTTTATGGCTGGCTCAACGACAAGACCAATCTCGAGTTCCTTTGTCCGGCTCCATACCTCCCGAAGCGGGAGATACACAGCCGGGCAGCCGCGGCGCGGCTGACCGCGAGCGGCCTGGATTTCCCGTTCTACGTGAAGGGCGCCGTCGCCGGCGCCAACGGCAGCGGCAACGATGTCCGTCTTTGCACCGGGGAAGGGGAATTTCGCGCGGCGCTCGATTGGTTCAGGGACGCCACGGGTTACCAGGCGTTGATCATCGAGCAGGCAATCCCGTTCACGGCCACCTGGTGTCTGAATTTCGCCATCCTCGACGGAAGCATTCGCTGGATCGGCGGCGCCGAACAGCTTTTCGACAGCCCGGGGAAGCAGAGCGGCAACTGCATCGACCCTCAGACGCCGCCCCCGGCCCGCGCGATCGATATGGGGCTTGAAATCTGCGAGGCCGCACAGGCGAAAGGCTACCGGGGAATCGCCGGATTCGACATGTGCGTCGATGCGGAGGGCGGCATCTACTTCTTCGATCTGAACTTTCGCCAGGCCGCCTGCACCTGCCTGATCCTTCTCCATCGTGCGCTGGAAGACCCGACCCGGGTCAGCATGACCTGCAATATCACCGTTCCGGGGCATCTTCCCGACGCGCTCGCGCGCCTGGAAGACCTGGCCCGCGCGCAGAGCTTCATCCCTGTTCGTCTTTATGACGGCAGTGCGTGTACTCTGGGGGAAGCTCCCAGCGTGGTCACGGGCTTCGTCCGCGGGCACGATCGCGATGCGGCCCAGGCCCTCGTGAAGGATGTGGAGAGCCGGTTGAAAGGCTAGGTGGCGGTTCTTCGTAACGGCGGCATGGCGCGGACTACCCGCACGGTCCGCGTAAGGGCCCAGCCCCTAGCCTATTTTCACCAGTGACGTATTCTAGAAACGAACCGGAAGCGCCCCTTACCTTCCCCGGCCGCGAAGAGAAGCACCAATGTCCCCACCGCCACCTCAATACACGACGAACAGGTTCATGAAGTCGTGGAGGCTTCTGTCCGCGGGCTTCCGGTTGCGCAGCGTGGCGATCTTCTGCCTGACCCTGGTCGGGACGGGGCTGGAGACGCTGGGCATCGGTCTCGTGGTGCCCGCCATTGCCCTGATGACCTATGAAAGGATTACCGACAAGTATCCCGATCTCGCTCCCTTGCTGGACGCTCTGGGGAATCCGTCGCAGCCGCGCCTTATCATCTACGGCGTGATCGTGCTGCTGGCCATATATGTGATCAAGGCGCTGTATCTCGGGTTTCTGTCCTGGAAGCAGGCGCAGTACATATACGACCTGAAGGCCGATATCTCCCAGCGCCTGTTCGAGAGGTACCTGCGCGAGAATTACGAGTTCCACCTCCAGCACAACTCCGGGCACCTCATCCGGAACCTGACGACCGAAGCGACGGAACTGGCGAGCCGTTTTCTCTACCCGGCCATGACGATCCTGACGGAGCTGACGGTCCTGATCGCCATCGCGGGCCTGTTGTTATACATACAGCCCGTCGGCGCGGCGGCGCTGTTCCTCACCACGGGCACAGCGATCTACGGCTTTCAGTATGTGACCCGCCGAAGGCTGCTCGAATGGGGCCGGCAACGGCAAAGGCACGAGGGCTTTCGCATACAACGGGCGCAGGAGGGCCTGGGAGGCGTCAAGGACATCAAGTTGCTCGGCCGGGAGGAGGATTTCATCGAACAATACAGGGAGCACAACACGAACGCCTCCCTCGTCGACCGCAAGCGACTCGCGCTGTCGCAACTGCCGCGCTTGTGGCTCGAAACCATTAGTGTCGCGGGGCTCACGGTGCTGGTCATCGTGATCCTGCTGCGCGACAACTCGACGGCAAACCTCGTTCCGACGATCGGTCTGTTCGCCGCCGCAACCTTCCGGGTCCTGCCTTCCGCCAACCGGTTGCTGACCGCGCTCCAGTCCGTGCGCTACGCGGCCGCGGTGATCGACCTCATCCACAAGGAGCTGAACGCCGGGTTCGGCGGACGCCCGGCGGACAAGGGCGAACCGATCCGTTTCGACCGGGAGATGGAATTGCGCGACGTTTCCTACCTCTATCCGAATGCTGCCGGGCCGTCGCTAAGGGCCATTACGCTCCGCATAGAAAAAGGCGAGAGCATCGGCGTGGTCGGCACCAGTGGTGCCGGTAAGAGCACCCTGGTCGACGTCCTGCTCGGCCTGCTGACGCCGACGTCGGGCCAGATCCTGGTCGACGGGAAGGACGTGCAGAACGGACTGAGGAACTGGCAGGATCTTTTCGGCTACGTGCCGCAATCTATCTTCCTGACCGACGACACCCTGCGCCGGAATGTCGCCTTCGGCCTGCGTGACGGGGATATCGACGACGAGGCCGTCCGCCGCGCGCTGGATGCCGCGCAGCTTACCGATCTTGTCGCGTCCCTGCCCGCGGGGATGAGTACACTGGTGGGCGAACGCGGTATTCGCCTTTCGGGTGGGCAGCGCCAGCGCATCGGCATTGCCCGTGCCCTGTACCACAATCCCCCGGTGCTGGTGTTCGACGAGGCGACCAGCGCGCTCGACATGGAGACCGAAACGGGAATCATGGAGTCCATTTCGGCGCTGAAGGGCTCGCGCACCATGATCATCGTCGCCCACCGCCTGTCCACGGTCGAGAATTGCGACCGTATCTACAGGCTGGAGGAAGGCCGGATCGCCGACGACCCTCCCCTCCCGATTCCCGCCCGGAGGGTCTAGCCTCCGGCAATAATTGGCCGGCGCAATTTCGCGAGGTATACAGGGACGGCGGGTTCGTTGCGCCGGATGGGTGGCCGAGTGGTTGAAGGCGGCGGTCTTGAAAACCGTTAGGCGCGCAAGCGCCTCGGGGGTTCGAATCCCTCCCCATCCGCCACGTCCCCGGTGCGTCCTTTCCGACCGCCCTCGACTTGTCAGCAGGCTATCCCGCCGCTGCGACATGGCTCCTTGCCGGGTGACGTGCCTGCGGCCTAAGCTTGGACCCAGGCCGGGACGACAACGGCCATTTCAACACGGGGAGATTGAGCCATGAAACTGCATCTCCGCAGGACGCACATCACCATTCCGTTGATGCTCGGCCTGTTTGGCGCGGGAACACCTGCGCACGCCGACGAATTCTACAAGGGCAAGACGGTCAAGCTCATCGTCGGCAGCGGCGAAGGCGGCGGCGTCGATATCCTGGGCCGCTCGGTCGCCCGCCACCTCGGCAAGCACATTCCGGGCAGTCCCACCTTCATCGTCAGCAATATCCCCCAGCCCAGCGCGATCGGCGGCGCGAATTTCGTCTACAACGTCGCCAAGCCCGACGGGCTGACGATCGGCGCGGCGTCGGCGGGGCTGTTCAGCCGCACCATCACCTCGCCCCAGGTGAAGTTCAAGCTCGACCGCTTCACCTGGCTCGGCAACCTGTACGGGGCGACGGTCCTATTCTGGATGCGCACGGATTTTCCCTGCCAGACCTTCGAGGCGCTCAAGACCTGTCCACAGCGCCTCAAGTTCGGCGGCACGTCGCGCGGCTCCACCGGTTACGGGCTGGCCCCGGCGCTGATCAAGGAAGCGCTCGGGCTCAAGATGGACATGATCATCGGCTACAAGAACACCGATATCGTGCTGGCACTCGAACGCGGGGAGATTCACGCCTCCGGCGGCGACCTCATCGGCTTCTTCGGCGGACGGCCGTTCGAGCTGATGAAGGAAGGCAAGGTCAGGATCCTGGCCCAGGTCGGCAGCGCCAAGGCGCCCGAGCTCGCCCCGTACAATGTCCCGCTGACCACCGACATCACGCCGGCGTCCCACAAACCGCTGTTCGAGCTGATCAACCCCTGGATCGACATGGCCCGCCCTTATTTCGCGCCGCCCGGCGTTCCCGCCGAGCGGGCGAAGGTACTCCAGGATGCGATCGCGTCGCTGGCCAAGGATGCGGCCTTCCGGGCCGAGGTCAAGAAGGCCGCGCAGATCGATATCACCCTGGTGCCCGGCGACCGGATGCTGAAATCGATCAAGGCCATGCTTGACCTGCCCCAGGACGTGAAAGACAAGATCATCGGCATGGTGCGCAAGAAAAAGAAGAAATAGGCGTGGCGGTCCCTGCCCGTCAGGATACCGCTGGGGGCGTCTCCCGCACTCCGTGCCGCCACGGACGTGCGCTCCGCCAGCCGCCACCGGTTCCCGAGCCGGGCCAGCACCCCGCCCCGTCGCCGCGTTTGCCGTGTCAGGCGCTCGAGCTTATGCAGAAGACCGGGAACGGCCGGCTGATCGTGGCCGATGGCCCACGCTTGCTGGGCGTTCTCTCGTTGAAGGATTTGTTGCATCGCCTCGCCGTCCGCAGCGAGTTCGAGCACACCAGATGAACCTAAGGTTCCGGTATTGCGTACCCGAAGGCTGAAGCACAACGCCTGATCACTTTCGGGTGGCCCATATCCGGCCACGCGCTTGTCCCTGCCCCGCGGCCTCACCGCTCATTCGGCCAATAACCCCGTGACGGCGATAGAACGCACGGATCCGGTCGTCGGCGAGCAGCGGCCGATGAACCTGCAGGATCTGGACGTCGGTATATTTGTTGCCCTCGAGAATCCGGAATCCGTCCTCCGTGACCACAACGTCCCATCCGATATAAGGCAGAAACGGCAGTGAGCGCGCGACGTCGAGGATGGCGTCCGTGACTTCCTGCCAATGGGGGATCATCGTTCCCTCGATCCTCGCGCCGCTCTCGGGATGGCACACGTGCCATGCCAGGTGGCTTTCATCGGCCGAATAGGATGCCGCCTGCCCCAACCGGCCGGACGTGAGGTCTATGGCGGTCGTCATGCCGCCACGGCTCCAATTATCCGTGGGCCGCGAGCGTTCGCAGCCGATCCGCAGGATGGTGGCGGCAATGAAGACGCCGTCGTCGTCGCGCATGGTGACGATCCGGACCGTGTTCGTCGTCGCCGGATACAGCGCCGCGATTGTGGGATGCTGCTGGACGTATTCGCTGACCAGATAGCCTTCGCAGTCCGCTTCGAGCCGGCGCAGCTCCGTTTCGTCGGCCGCCCTTCCATTGACGCGGATGATTCCGCCATCGTCCGCGTGCCACACCGTGACGCCCCGTCCGCCACCGCCGCTGACGGGCTTGAGCACGAGATCGCGTTCGCGGTGCAGAAGCTCCGGAAGGCGTAGGCCCGTTGCGCCGCTGCCCTCACCGTTAGCAGCGACGATTCGCCCCTTGGCCAGGGTCCCGAAAATGTTAGGCAGATAGACGGCGTGGTCTCGCAGAATCTGCGCGAACAGAAGCTTGTCATCGAGGAGCACCCCGTAAGGGTCGTCGATCATGCACGTCTTCACGACGCGCGCATAGTCGGACAGGTAAAGACGCAGATCGTTATCGCCGAAGCGGTAGATGACCGCCGCCTCGCTCAGGAAGCCGCGCCGCCACAAGCCTGGGCGCGACGGCCAGGGTATCGCAGCAGGGGATTGGAGTTCCTTCTCCACGAGGGACCACGCGTGTTCGATCAGATGGGCATGCCACGCCGCGTGGTGGACGCATTTTCCGAGAAATTGCCTCATCGGCCCGTATTCGGCACGGTGGCCGACGGCGAGGCCGCCAGCCGCCCGCGGTTCCTGAGCCGGAGCAGCATGCGTCCCGGCGCCGTTGCCCGTACCACGCGTTTGGCCTGCGCCGTGACCTGATGCAGGGATAGGCGTTCCTTCAGGATGATCTCGGTCGCTTTCAGAACCTCTTTGTCGCCCGCAATTTGCGCCTCTTTCTGCAGGGTAACGTAATGATGGCGGACCTGCGTCGGCACGATCAGCGAATGGATTTCCCGCACGGGCAGGTGATGCGGGAAGGTCTTGGCACGCGAGAGCGCACCGCACACGTGCAGGGCCATCATCGTGCGCAGGCACTTTTCGCAATGCCCGCAATTGATCTCCGACGTGTCGTGATAGCAGACCCGCAAGGTTTCGAGCGCGAGGTCGGAATCGGCAATCAGGCGCACCTTTTCAACCCGGTTGGCCTCGCATCCATCGTGGGTGATATCGAGATAGCCATCTGACCACAGATGATCGAGCAGCGGTGACGATCCCCACGGCTTCATCTGCGCGTAGGTGTGGGTGGCGGGGATGATCAGTTCCCCCACCGTTTGCCGCAAGGCGAGCGCGACCGAGGCCAGAGCGGCCCCGTGCAGGCACTGGCCCCAGAAGTCGCCTTGGAACCGCCTGCCCCACCTGGCGCGCCGCTTGTCGGCGATCTCGCGTAGATTCGTTTCACAGGTGATGAGTTGCTTTCCGAGTCCCTCCGCGGCCCGAGCGCCATACCTTATTGCCGCAGACCAGAGAACATCATTGTCGAGGCCGATATCGAAGCCGCGCACGAGCAGCAGGTGGCTCACGCGCGCCTCATGGTTCAGGAGGGAGTACCAGGAATCGACCCCGCCAGAAAAACAGCAGGCAACGCCTGTCCCGCTTTGCTGTGCCCCGACGTGATCGAGCTGCGACGCCATGATGGCGACCGGGCTGAGCTCGTCGTGCCAGCTGCGTAAAATCTGTTGCGCCTTGGTGACATTGGTGACCAGGTCCGCCGAAAGGCCGCCCGGCACGCTCAATGGCTCGCCCTCGAACATGCAGGGAACCACGAGCCCGGCGGTCACCGCCTCGGCGAGCCCATCGAGCGGCTGCGACAGTCCCCGGAAGCGATACCATAGGACGAGCGAATCCTCCTGTCCCGATGGACGGATACGAACCCGCGCCGTAGCAGTCCCGTCCCGCCATGAATCGGAGATATCCAGGACATCCATTACCCTGCCACCCTGTTAGGCAAAGACCAGCCACCCTGTTGGGCAAATATTACCTTAGTTTTGCCGCCCTGTACGGGCTAGTGCCTAACGGAAGGGCATCGACAAGGCCAGTGACCAGGCTGTGACGGGCGACCCGCTCACACGTTGATCACTGGTAGCACCGCCGATACCCGTGACATGTTTGCGAGGTTTCCCGAAGCGGCCACACCCTATCTTCATGTCCGAAATACACGGAAGCGCCGGAGGTCCGGACAAGCACCTGCGAACAGATCATCTGTACCGAGATCTGCAGGGGCGTGCCATACGTGGCGGCGTCGTCACCGTGGCCTCACAGGCGGTCAAGGTCGTGGCCCAGTTCGCAGCCATCGTCGTCCTGGCACGGCTTCTGGCGCCCCTGGATTTCGGGCTGTTCGCGATGATCGCGGCCTTTCTCGTCGTGCTCGAGACGGTGAAGGACCTGGGTCTTTCCGCCGCGACGATCCAGCGGCCCGACGTCACGGCCCGACAGGTCAGCACGCTGTTCTGGATCAATGTCGCCCTGGCCGTCTTGGTTACGGTCGTGTTCGCCGCCCTCGCCCCCGTGCTCGCCTGGTTTTACGGCGAGCCGGTTCTCGGAGAGATCACCCCGGTTGTCGCGCTGGGACTGCTGTTCACGGGCCTCGCCTCGCAGCACCTCGCGTTGCTGCGCCGCCAGATGCGCTTCCTGGCCGTGGCGGTGATCATGAACGGCGCCGACATCGTGGCGCTATTGGCCGCGGTCGTTGCCGCGCTGGCGGGTTGCGGGCTTTGGTCGCTGGTCATCCAGCGCATCGTGTGGGCCTTCGTCATCGCGGGCGGGGCGTGGTATGCCTGCGACTGGCGTCCGGGCCGTCCGGGCCCGTTCCGCGAAATCAGGGAGATGCTGGCGTTCGGCGGCAATGCGACGGTGGCCATGATCATCGGGCGATTCTCGGCGGCCTGCGACAAGGTGCTGCTCGGCTGGTACTGGGGCCCGGTCTCGGTCGGCCTGTTCGATCGGGCCCAGAGGCTGCTGATCATGCCGATCCAGAATCTCAACGGACCGCTCGCGCCGGTCGCTCTGGCCTCCCTGAGCCGGATGACCGGCGAGCCACAACGCTATCGCGATGCCTATGTCGCCGCCGCCGAGCGCCTGGCCATGCTGGTCGCCCCAGTGGCCGCGCTGATGGTCGCCGCGGCCGGCCCCGTCATTGCGCTCGTCCTGGGGGATCAATGGAGCGAAGCCGCGCCGGTCCTGAGTTGGCTGGGCGTTACCGCCATCTACATGCCGCTGACCTACACGTTGTCCTGGCTCTACCTGAGCCAGGACCGGACCGGGGAAATGCTGCGCGCGAGCCTCGTCAACAGTGCCCTTACGTTGCCCGCCCTTTTCGCAGGCCTACCCTGGGGTGCGACCGGGGTGGCGATGTCGTACGCCGTCAGCGGCGTGCTGCTCCGCGTTCCCGTGTTACTTTGGCTAGCGAGCCGCCGGGGGCCCGTCGGGTTGCGGCAGTTCGTTCGCGTCCTCGCCCTTCCGACCTTGGCTGCGGGCATCGCGACGGGCCTGATATTTGCGCTTCGGGAATCGCCCTATGCCGCGGGCCTGTCGGATATCGCGCTGGCCCTGGTATTCGCCGTTATCGCCGGGACGACATGCCTCGCCGTTTATGCGGCGGTGCCCCACGGGCGCACTATTCTCAGGCACACGGCAAGGCTTCCAGCCATGATGATGAAGGGCGCGTGACGGCCCCTCCCCACAGGATTCACAAATCGATGACGAGCTTCTTCGTCTTGCTGCCCGAGACGCAGATCATCATCAGCTTGTTGGAGGCACGCTCCCTGTCGCTGAGCACGCAGTCGCGGTGCTCGGGCTCGCCCTCGATCACCTCGACCACGCAGGAGCCGCACTCCCCCGCCCCGCAGGAGAACGGCGCGGCGATGCCGGCGTCGAGCAGCACGTCGAGGATCGACTGCCCGGGGGCGATCTCGAACGACTGGCCGCTCGACTTCAGTTCCACCGTGAAGGCCTCGTTCGTTGCCGGCGGGAGCTCGGGCGCCGAGAAATATTCCAGGTGCACCGTGTCGGGGTCGCGCCCCGCCGCCGCGGCCTTGTAGATCTCGAGCATGGGCAGCGGCCCGCAGCCGTACAGGTGAGCGTCTGCCGGAGCCTCCGCCACGACGCGCGCGACGTCGAGCATGTGGTCGTCCTCGAGGTCGAAGTTGAAATGCACGCGGCCGGGCGTCGCCGCTTCCAGCGCCTCGATCTCGCTGCGGAAGGCGCAACCGGCGCGGTCGCGGGCGCCGTAATGCAGGGTCCAGTTCCGGCCGAGGGCTTCCAGCCGCTGGATCATGCAATAAAGCGGCGTGATGCCGATGCCGCCGGCGATGAGGACGACGGAATTCGCGTCCTCCACGAGCGCGAAATTGTTACGCGGCGCGCTGATGGTCAGATTTTGCCCCACCAACTGCGTCTCGAACAGGTAGCGCGACCCGCCCCGGCTGTTACGGTCGAGGGAAACGGCGATGACGTAGCGATGCCGTTCTGCCGGCGAGTTGACCAGCGAATAGTTGCGGATCAACCCGTTGGGCAGGTGCAAGTCGATATGCGATCCGGCCGTGAACGCCGGCAGTTCGGTGCCGTCCGGCGGCCGCAGATCGAAGGAAAGAACGCCGTTCGCCTCGAACCTGGTGGCGTGGACCAGGACTTCAATGACCGCACTGTTCATAACTCGGAACTGTTCCTCTGTAGCGTCGTCCCCTGGGCTCACCGGCCGTCAGCCTGTGCCGGGGCAATGACCCTTGCGATTTTGGCCGCACAATGGCGGCAAGGCGGGGATAATGCAACCTCGGCGAAGGTTAACGGCGCTATGTACTGAACCACATGGCGGCCACCCCGGGCCTCGGCCACCGTCGCGGATTCCGGGACCGCGGCACGGCTGGCTTGAGCCGTCGACCCCCCGCGCGGTATCCTGAGCGCAACGCAATCCGACAGGGAGACCGATAATGACCTCGACCCTCATGCGCGCGTCCGTCGCCGCCGGCCTGGCCGGAGTGGCACTGGCCGTTTCCGCCCTGCCCGCCGTGGCCGACGCCGTGTCCGATTTCTACAAGGGCAAACAGATCAGCCTGATCATCTCCACCGGCGTCGGCGGCGGCATGGACCAGAATGCCCGCGTCGTGGCGCGGCACTGGATCAACCATATACCAGGCAATCCCGCGATGATTCCCCGTAACATGCCGGGCGCCGGGCACCTGCGCGCCACCAACTACCTCTACGGGCAGGCCCCCAAGGACGGAACCGCCATCGGCACCATGATCCCGTCCTTCGTGCTGCACCAGCGCCTCGGCGGCAAGGGCGTCAATTACGATGCGGCGAAGTTCCAGTGGATCGGCTCGTCCAACGCCAGCAACTCGACGGTCTACGTCTGGCACACCCACGGGGTGAAGACGCTCCAGGACGCTATGAAGAAGGAAATCATCATGGGCGGGACCGGCGCCGGTTCCTACACCGTTCTCTACCCGATCATCCTCAACAACCTGCTCGGCACGAAGTTCAAGGTGATCATGGGCTACCGTAGCGCCACCCAGGTCAACCTGGCGATGGAGCGCGGCGAGGTCCAGGGCCGCGCGGGCAACAACTTCAACAGCCTGATGGCGCGCGACGCCCAGTGGGTCAAGGACAACAAGCTCAGCATCCTCGTCCAGATCGGGCAGAAGAAGGACCCGGATTTCCAGAGCGTGCCGCTGCTGACCGATTTCGCCAAGGACAAGGCTAGCCGCGAGGTGCTGCAGCTGTTCTCGGACGAGGTGGAACTGGGGCGTCCGTTCCTGACCACCCCGGGGGTGCCGGCCGATCGCGTCGCGGCGCTGCGCGCTTCCTTCGACGCCACGATGAAGGATCCGAAGCTTCTGGAGGATGCGAAGAAATCCGGCCTCGACATCGCGCCGAAGTCCGGCGCCGAGCTTCAGAAGCTGGTCGAAGGCATCATCAACACGTCCGATGACATCGTCGCCCGCACCAAGGCGGCGCTCGAAGCCAAGGGGGCTATCGCCGGGGAGGTCAAGAGCAAGGGCGGCAAGAAGAAAAAGAAAAAGAAGAGCGAGGGCAACTGACCCGCGCCGGGCACGGTGGAGACCGAAGCTCGATCATCAACCGGAGGAACGACATGTTCGCCCAGATCAACCACATGGCCATGGCCAGCGCCAACTACCCCTTCGTCGGCCGCTTCTACGAGGCGGTGTTCGGCCTGAAGTGCTCAACCCACCGGCCCTTCCACGGGGTGGTCTATTCCGACGGCTATGCCGGCCTCAACATCAACCCGAGGCGTGACGGCGTCAGCGGCGGCATCGATCACTTCGGATTCGTCGTCGACGACGTCGTGCCGGTGCTCGAGCGGATGAAGAAGAAATGGCCCAATTCCAATATCGTCAAGCGGCCCTCCACCCGCCCCTTCGCCGCCTATTCGGGGCACGATCCCGACGGCAACATTTTCGATCTCGCTCCGAAGAAGGACGACCGGCGCTCCAACATGTATGCTGAGACGGCGGCGCAGGGCTGGGCCCAGGACCGCTACCTCAACAAGTTCGCCATCCGCACGATGAATGCCGACAGGATGGCGGAATTCTACATCGACGTGTTCGAGCTGAAGCCGACCAACAAGCCGTCCCAGCTTCCCGCACATCACCTGTCCGACGGGAGGGTGACGCTGACGCTCATGCCGTGGTCGATGGACCTGTTCGAAGGCATGGCGATCAAGCGGCCCGGCCCCGACCACATCGGCTTCAAGGTCGAGAGCATCGAGGCGGTGACGGCGGACGTGCAGAAGGCCCAGGACTGGAACCAGTACCTTGCGCCGTTCCGCCTCGGCGGTAGTCCCGAGGCCGAAATGCGCAAGGCGCTGTTCGCGCGTGCGGCCACCGGTTCCTGCCAGATGGCCGATCCCGACGGAAACTGGATCGACCTGGAGGAATAGCCGTCACAGGGCGTCACAAAAGAGCCGGGATGAAACCGCATCCCGGCTCTTTCCGTTTCAGCGTGTCCGTGGTTCCGGTTCGGGCTTGGACCTGGATTCGGACGACCCGCCGAACATCCCACCGATCAGGTCGAAGATGTCGATGTCCGAATCGTCCGTGGACTCCGCGTTGGGGTCCGTGGCCTTCGTGTTCCTCTGGGGAGCGGACTTTTCCGTGGTCGCCGTTTCCTGTTTCCGCCGCTCGGCATCGGCGGGGTCTTCGGCGTCACGGGTGGTCGCAGGCGGTGGTGCCTGGGGTGATGCCGCGGGTGTTTCGGCGGGCGCCGCTGCCGGGCCAAGGCCGGAGAACGGCATCAGCGTGCCGGCCGCATCGGTCTTGAACAGGACGATGTCCCGGCCCCAGTTGCTGGTGACTCCGGCCACCACGAAACCCCCGTCGCCCGACGCAAGCGCGCTCGTCGCGAGGTTGAAGGGACCATCGCCGTGGGA
The DNA here is from genome assembly GCA_009380075.1 of Alphaproteobacteria bacterium. GTDB lineage: Bacteria > Pseudomonadota > Alphaproteobacteria > SMXQ01 > SMXQ01 > WHSO01. Next base: position 31,332 of record WHSO01000016.1, read on the forward strand.
TTCCCGCCAGACGATCCCGCCGGCATCGTCGACGGCGGTCATGGTGATGCGTATCCCGGCGTCGCCGTCCCGCCCGGCGACGCCGAGGATCAGGTACCCACCCGGCCGTGCGGTGATGGCGGTGGCGGCGGCAAACGGCGCGCCCGTGCGGCAGGCATGGGTGCGCACCCGGGCGAGGTCGGCCAGGGGATCGCCCTGCGGGCCGTCCCTCGCCCCGTCCTTGCCGGCGTAGGCCGCCGTGAGACGTTTTTCGAGGTCGGACGCCGCGCACAACCGCACCTGCGCCTCCGACGCGGCAGGCGCCTCGATCTTGCGGCGCCAGAGCAGCGCGCCGTCTCCGGAAAACTTCAGGTACGATAGCGCGGCACCGTCCCGGCCCACGGCGATGATACCGCCGTCCGCCGGTGCGAGGGCGGTGATGGCCATGCCCCCGCCGCGTTCCGGGACGACCCGCCGGGACCATACCTCCTGGCCGTGCGGGGTGATGCGGATGACGTAGCCTTCGGAGCTTGCGGCATCGCCGTCCATGCGCCGCACCTCGCCCGTGACCACGACGTCGCCGCCGTCAAGCACCAGCGCATCCTTGACGTCATACCCGCGCGGGGCACCGTCGCGCGCGAGGATCGCCTTGCCTTCCGCCTTGCCCGTGGGCGACAGCCGCACGGCGACCGGCAGGCGCGCGCTGGCTTCGCCCGAACCTTCGTTCTTGCCGATCTCCTCGGTGCCGAGGGCGAGGATATCGCCATCCTTGAGCAAGCGCGCGATTCCGCCGTCCCCCGCCATGGGCGCGAGGGCGATGATCCAGGGGTCGCCGTCGCCGTCGCCCACCATATTACCGAGCGGATCGGTGATCGCAGCGATCTGGAAGCCCTTCTGGGCGCCGCCGAGCAGGTAGCCGCGCCGCGGCACCGGCACGATGCTGCGCAGGCTACCGGGGTCCTTCGCGGTGCCGAGCGGGCGGTGCCACACGCGGCGGCCCATGCGGTCGAAGGCGGTGATCCAAGGCAGCGTCGCATCCAGCGGGTTGTCGCCCTGCGTCCGGCGCACGTGGAGCGATCCCACCAGCACGATGCCGCCGTCGGCGGTACGCGTGATGGCCGTCGCGGAATCGTCCTCCGGTCCGCCGAACACGACGGCATGCCGTTTCCACTGGTCTATCCGTTTCTGTTCGCCGGCCCAGGCGGCGCGGGCTGATTCGTAGTCGTTCCGGAGCCGTTCGGTGGCCGCGGCGTCGCGCGTCCGGTCATCCATTTCGGACTTGATGCGTACGTAGAGCCTGACCGCTTCGTCATAGTTTTCGCCCTTGCGGCCGGCGGCCTTGAGATAGGACGCGAGCGCGCGCCGGGCTATGTCCGGCGCGCCGAGGCCGTGGAGTGCCTTGGCCTCCAGGAACAGCGTTTCGACCGGCAGCGTCTGCCCGGTCCGGCGCATCCGGTCGGCGATGGCGAGGACATCCTTGTGCCGCTCCCGTCGCGCCGCCTCGACGATCTCGAACCGCAGCACGTCGAACTGCACCTCGGGGGGCAGCACATCTTGCGCGGAGGCCGAGCCGAAAGCGGCCAGGAGGAGGGCAAACGCGATCGCGACCGCCGCCACGGGCGCACGTGCCGGCGGCGGAAAACGCCGCCGCCGATCATGAACGCCTGTGGCCATGGATCAGGTCAGTGCGCTTCGGCGATGCCGTAGACGGCCTGCCATTCGCACGGTGCCTCGCGCCATTTGGAGCGCATCTTCTCGACCGCGATGTGATCGGCGGCGCCCATGCGCTTGCCGAGCGCGATGCGGTGCTGTGCGGCTTCCTGATGTCCCGCTGCCATGGCAAGATCAAGCCACATCGCGGCAAGCCGCAGCTTCGGCGGCGGGCCGCCGTCCATGCCGATCCGGCGCATCAGGCGCTCGCCGAAACCCTCGTCGCCGACGCCGGCGGCGTAAATCTGGCCCAAGCGGTATTGCGCTCTCGGTTCGCCCTGGTGCGCGGCGCGGCACAGCCAGCGCGACGCGAGCGCGATATCCCGGCGCCCCCGCTCGTCGCCGTCGCCGCAGCACAGTTCGTAGCCGATCAGGAATTGGGCTTCCGCATCGCCGGCCTCGGCCTTCGTCAACAGCTCGCGGCGCTGATCGGCCTTCGAGACGTAACCGTCCTTGCTGCTCGACCCGCAGGCCGCGAGAGTCGTGACCAGGGCCAGGGCGGCGGCGACACATAACAGGCGATTGAAGTTCAAGGTCCCCTCCTTGATCCGTGATTCGATGCCAGTCTGCCTATGAATGCTGGCCGTATGGGTATCACGGCCGAACCCGGCCGGGCAATGGGGCAGCGGAGGGGCCCCGGACAGGGAGAATCAGCCCGCCTTCTTCGCTGGCGCGCCGCGGTTGACGATCTCGTCCGCCGACTGGGCGATGCCGTCGGTGACGATGGTATTGCGGACGATGGAGTCGCGAAAATCCGCTTCATCGATGTCGGCGCCGCTGACGTCGGCACCGGTCAGGTTGGCGCCATGAAGATTGGCTTGCCTGAGGCTTGTACCCGAGAGGTCGGCAAAAGACAGGTTTGCACCTTCGAGACTGGCCGACCACATCCGGCCGTTATCGCCCGGAGTCCCGCGCCAGATGGTGGCGGGACCCAGATTGGCGCGGCGCAGCGAGGCACGGCAGAGATTCGCCCCGCGCAGGCTCGCGCCGGTCATGTCCGCCTTGTAGAGGTTGGCGTGACTGAGGTTGGCGTCGGACAGGTCCGCCAGCAGGAAACGGCAGTAGGCCAGCACGGCGCCGGACAAGTTGGCGCGGGACAGGTTGGTGCCGTTGAAATCGAGCCGCTGCAAATTGGCGTTGCGCAGGTCACGGCCGCGGAAATCGGCGCGCCGGCCTTCCTTGCCGTTGGATTTGATCCACAATTCGTGTTCGCGGAGGGCGGCCTTGACGTTCTCAGCGACATCGTCCGGTCGCCGGAGCCCGATGGCATCCTCGAGCCTGGCGTCGGTCAGCAGCGCGCCTTCAAGGTTCGCGCCTTCAAGGTTCGCGCCGGCGAAATTGGCGCCCGAGAGGTTCGTTCCCGAAAGATTGGCGCCGCTCAGGTCGGCGTCGCTGAAATCGGCGCCCGTGAGGTTCGCCTGCGACAGGTCCGCGCCGGCCAGGACGGCCATGATGAACCGGCTTTCCGTGGCGGAGCAGGCGTTGAGGCGCGCCTCGCCCAGATTGGCCCGCGTCAGGTTGGCGCGATCGAGGGAGGCCTGCGTCAGGTCGGTAGGTCTGTAACCCTTTTCCTGGAGAAAGCGTCCGGCGCGAAGGTCGGCCCCGGTCAGGTCCGCTTCGCCCAGTTTTGCGCCATGAAGGCAGGCACCTTTGAGGTCCGAATGGGACAGGTCAGCCCTCGCCAGGTCGGCGAGGCTGAAATCGGCACGGAACAGGTCGGCCCGGCTGAGGTTGGCGCCCGCCAGCCGCGCCCGGCTGAAATTGCCGTCCACGGCGAGTGCGCTTCTCAGGTCGACGCCCTCCAGATCCAGCCCGGAAAGATCGCCGCCGGAAAAATCCGCGCGGGCACCCTCGGAACTGCCGTCGAGGAACACCTTGTGGAGATTTAGCGTCAGGGAAAGACCGACGACCGCCATGAAACCCCTTACTCCAAGCGCCCCGAAAACGTGCGGTTCAGGCTTTGCAACCTCCGCCAAGCGCACCGTGAACGTTTCTGGACCAAGGGTTCCTGAGTACATCTTTTTTACATTTTAATAAAGCGCCGCCTGACGCCGCAGCCCGGATCGACCGAAGGTTCAGGGTGTGTTCCCGCCCTGCGGACTGACGGCCAATAGTCGTTCGTGGTAGGATTCACGGCGATGCCCGAAGGAAACCGCCTTACCGATCTCGTCGTCGATGTCTTTGCTGACCCGATTTGCCCGTGGTGCTTCATCGGCAAGCGGCGGATGGAACGCGCCCTCGGCCGTGCCGGTGGCACCGGGATCGAGGTGCGCTGGCGCGCCTTTCAGCTCAACCCCCAGATGCCGCAGGGCGGCATGGACCGCCGCCTGTATCTGGAGACGAAGTTCGGCGGTAGCGATCGTGCCCGCCACGTCTACGACGCGATCCGCCGCGCCGGCGAGGCCGAGGGGATCGCTTTCGCCTTCGCCCGCATCCAGCGCACGCCGAACACTGTGATGGCGCATCGCCTGCTGCGTTTCGCCGCGCGTGCGGGCCGCGCCGATGCCGTGATGGACGGCCTGTTCGCCGCCTATTTCCTGGAGGGACGGGACATCGGGGAACGGGCGGAGCTGGCCGCCGTCGCCGCGGCTGCCGGCTGCGATGCGGATGCCGTCGCCGCGTATCTTGAAGGTGACGAGGACCGGGACGCCGTTCTGGCCGAGGATGCCGCGGCGAGGGCCACCGGCATCGGCGGCGTGCCCCATTTCATCGTCGCCCGGCGCTACCAGCTTCCCGGCGCCCAGAGCCCCGAAGTCATTGCCCGGACCATCGAACTCGCCCGCGCCGCCATGGCGCGCCCGGGCACGAGCAGCTGAGGATCACGCCACCGTCGCACCGGCGCCGGCGATCGCCGCCAGCGCCGCGATTTCCGTGCCCAGTCCCCTGATGCGGTCTTCCGGTGTCGGCCAGTGGCGCGCGATCACCAGGGTCTGGTCGGGACGCACCTTCATGGTTCCCGGAGACCGTGCAATGAGGTCGATCAGCCCTTCGGGGTTGGCGAAGCGGTCCTGGTGGAAGGCGACGGTGCAGCCCTTGGGCCCCGCCTCCACCCGCGCTACCCCGGCGGCGCGGCAATCGTGCTTGAGGGCGACGACGCGGATGAGGTTCTCGACCTCCACCGGCATCGGGCCGAAACGGTCGATCAGCTCGGCGGCGAAGGCGTCCACGTCCTCCCGTCCGACGAGAGCAGCAATGCGCCGGTAGAGCCCGAGCCGGACACCGAGGTCGGTGACGTAGGTCTCGGGGATGAGTACCGGCACGTCCACGGTGATCTGTGGAGTCCATTCGCCGTCGGCCGCCGCCCGGCCCTCCCCCGAGTCCTTCAGTTCGGCGACCGCCTCCTCCAGCATGTGCTGGTAGAGCTCGACCCCCACCTCGCGGACGTGTCCGGACTGTTCCTCTCCCAGCAGGTTTCCCGCGCCGCGGATGTCGAGGTCGTGGCTGGCGAGCGCGAAGCCGGCGCCAAGCGAATCGAGGGTCTGCATCACCGCGAGCCGCTTGCCTGCCGCCGCCGTGACCTGGCGGCGCGGCGGCAGGGTCAGGTAGGCGTAGGCCCGCATCTTCGAGCGCCCCACCCGCCCGCGGAGCTGGTAGAGCTGGGCCAGGCCGAACATGTCGGCACGGTGCACGATGATGGTGTTGACGTTGGGCATGTCGAGCCCGGATTCGATGATGTTGGTGGAGATCAGGATATCGTAGTTGCGCTCGAAGAATCCGGACATGGCCTTTTCCATCCGGGCCGGCGAGACCTGGCCGTGCACCGCGATGCGCCGCGCCTCCGGCGCGATCTCGGCAAGCTGGGCCTCGACCGCGCCGATATCGGAAATACGCGGACAGACGTAGAAACATTGTCCGCCCCGGTGCAATTCACGGCGGATCGCCTCGCGCACCACCAAGGGATCGAACGGCAGGATGAAGGTGCGCACGGCGAGGCGGTCCACCGGCGGCGTCGCGATGATGCTGAGGTCCTTGACCCCCGTCAGGGCGAGCTGGAGCGTGCGCGGGATCGGCGTCGCCGTCAGGGTGAGGACATGGACGTCGGTCCGCATCTTCTTCAGGCGTTCCTTGTGGACGACGCCGAAATGCTGTTCCTCGTCGACGATGAGGAGGCCGAGGCGCGCGAAGCGGATCGACCGGGCGAGCAGTGAATGGGTGCCGATGACGATGTCCACCTGCCCGTCGGCGAGCGCTTGTTTCGTCGCCTCGGCATCGGCGGTGGCAACGAGGCGCGACAACTGGGCGACACGCACAGGAAGACCCTCGAACCGCGACCGGAAGGTCTCGTAATGCTGGCGCGCGAGCAGCGTGGTCGGCACGACCACGGCCACCTGGTGGCCCGTGAGCGCGGCCGTGAAGGCGGCACGCAGCGCCACTTCGGTCTTGCCGAAGCCGACGTCGCCGCAGATCAGCCGGTCCATGGGCCGGTCGCGGCCGAGATCGGTAAGCGTGTCGTCGATGGCGCCCTGCTGGTCATCGGTTTCCGTATAGGGGAAGCGGGCGGCGAATTCCTCGAGGCCACCCGCCGGTGCCGTCATCGGCGCGGCATGGGCCAGCGCGCGGGCGGCCGCGACCTGCAGTAATTCCCCCGCGATTTCACGCAGGCGTCGCTTGAGGCGGGCCTTCCTGGCCTGCCACGCCGCCCCGCCCAGGCGGTCGAGGGAAATATTGCCCTGGTCCTCGCCGTAGCGGGTCAGGACATCCATGTTCTCCACCGGCACGAACAGCTTGTCGCCGCCGTCATAGATCAGGCGCAGGCAGTCGTGGGGCACCTTGCGGGTACCGGCGACGACGACCTCGAGGGTCACGAGGCCGTCATAACGGCCGATGCCGTGCTCTGTATGGACGACGAGGGAGCCTTCGCTCAATTGCGCGAGTTCCGCGATGAAGGCTTCCGACGCGCGGCTGCGGCGCGGGCGGCGGGCGAGCTTCTGGCCGAGGATATCGGGCTCGGCAATGACGACGAGGCCGGGCGCGGCAAAGCCCTGGTCGAGGTCAAGCACGACAAGCGCGATGACGTCGTTGGGCAAGGCGAGTGTTTCGTCCCAGCGGGAAGGCATCGCCGTCTTGCCGAAGCCGTGCTCCCGCAGCAATCGGGCGAGGCGCGCGACGCTGCCGGGCGAAGCGCAGGCCACGGCCACGCGCGCGCCTTCCGCCACCCTGGCCGCGGCGTATTCCCGGGCGATATCGAAGGCATTGCCGCCGATGCCGCGCGCTTCGGCGGCGAAATTGCGCATCTGGCGGACGCCGGCGTTACGCGCGCCGTCGCCGCCGCGTTCGTCGAAGGCGGAAAACCGCAGCACCCTGCGTCCGGCGAGCGCGTCCGTGAGCGCGCCAGCCGTCAGATAGAGGCGATCCGGCGGGAGAGGGTTGTAGATTTCCGTCCCCTCGTCCGATCCCGCCACCCGAAGGTCGCGCCGGGCGGCGTAGTAGTCGTCGATCTGTTCGAGCCGCGACTCGATCGCCTCGCGCGTGCCGTCGCCGAAGCTCATCGCAGCCTCAGGCACGTAATCGGCAAGGGTCGACAGGCGGTCATGGAACAGCGGCAGCCAGTGTTCCATGCCGGGTTGCCGACGGCCCGCCGAAATCGCGGCGTAAAGCTCGTCGCCGTCGCGTGCCGCACCGAAGAGGGTTCGATAGCCACTGCGAAACCGGGTGACGGCGTCCTCGGTCAGCAGAACCTCGCTGACCGGGGTCAGGGTCACCTCGGCGACCTCGCCTTCCGATATCTGGGTCAGCGGGTCGAAGCTGCGGATGCGTTCGACCTCCTCTCCGAACAGGTCGATGCGCACCGGTGTCTCGAGGCCGGGCGGGAAAATGTCGATGAGACCGCCGCGCAGCGCGTATTCGCCGGGTTCCATCACGGTTTCCGACCGTTCGAAGCCGTTCGCGGCGATGAAGGCGTGGAACGCATCGGGGTCCAGGGATTGCCCGGTGGCGATCCGCAGCCCGGCGTCCCGGTACGTCTGCGGCGGCGGCAGCCGCTGGACGAGGGCATTCACGGTAGTGAGCACGGCGATAGGCGCCGAACCCCGTTTCCGCATGGCGAGACGGTACAGCGCCGTGATGCGCCGGGCGGCAATCGCATTGTTGGGGCCGACGCGGTCGTAGGGCAGGCAATCCCAGGCGGGAAGCGTGATTCGCTCGACCGCCGGGGCGAGGAGCGCCAGGGTTTCCTCGACCCGCGCGAGGGCGCGGTCGTCGACGGCGACGTGGAGAATGGATCCGGGTTGTCCATCGGCAAGCGCCTGGGCGAGCCAGAACCCGTCGTAGGCGCCGGGTGCGCCCGCGATCAAGGTCTCTCCAATAAATTCTATTTTATTCAATCTATTAACAGCTTGTTCTTGAAGTCGATCATTAGGGTAATGACCGGTCCCCGGTACTCCGGCGGCGGGGCCGCGCGGCCGGAGATCCAGTCCATGAGGTCGGCGTCGGTGACGGAGATCAGCGCCTCGAAGCGGTCGAGGTCGCCGGCGCCGAACGCCGCGAGATGCGCGCGCGCAAAACCGCCGATCACAAGGTCGGATTCCTGGGTGCCGCGGTGGCTCGCCTGATAGAGCAGGCGCTTGCGGCGGGTGTCGAGGTTGTCGGCCATGCCGCCCCCTTGGACATCCGGTTCGTTGCGGACGCACGTCGCCCCCGCCCCGTCCGTCCGAGGTCCCGTTGCGGGGCCGCCCGGGCATGACAGGGGCCGGCGAGCTGCGTAGGATATAAGCCTTCGTACCCGTCCTGTCAGCCATTCTTGGGCGGGAAAGCCGTCTTTCGTGACGTCAGCCGCGCCCACCGCGCCGTGGTCGGAATCCGCCGGACATCCATGCGCCCGCATATCCTCAACCCCCTGTTCCGCCCGGTAACGACCCTGCCGGGGATCGGGCCGCGTATCGCCCGGCTGGTCGAGCGTCTGGCCGGGGCCAAGGTGGTGGATCTCCTTTGGCACTTGCCGAGCGGGCTGATCGACCGGCGTTTCTCCCCCACGATCAAGGACGCACCGGCCGGCGCGGTGGCGACCATCGCCGTCCACGTCGACAAGCACGTCAAGCCACCGGCGCGGCGCGCGCCCTACCGGGTCAAGGTCTCTGACGGCACCGGCCGGATGGACCTCGTGTTCTTCAACGCCCATGACGACTGGCTGGCCAAGGCGCTGCCGGTGGGCGAGGACCGCGTGGTTTCGGGACGGGTCGAGCTGTTCCGCGGCGTCCTTCAGATGACCCATCCGGACCACATCGCCACACCGGCGGAACGCGACAAGCTTGCGGCCATCGAACCGGTGTGGCCCCTGACTCAGGGGCTTTCGCCCAAGACCCTGGCGCGGGCCATCGCCGCATCTGTCGCCGACGCGCCGAACCTGCCGGAGTGGCTGGACCCGCAGCTCGTCCGCCGGGAAGGATGGCCGCCATGGCGCACGGCGGTGGCAAAGGCGCAGGCACCGGCAGCCACGGCCGACCTCCTGCCCGAAAGCGTGGCACGCACGCGGCTCGCCTATGACGAATTGCTCGCCAGCCAGCTCGCCATGGCGCTGGTCCGCGCCCATATGCGCCGCCAGGGCGGGCGGACGACCCGCGGCGATGGGCGGCTGCGCGCCCGGGCGCTGGGGGCCCTGCCCTTCGAACTCACTACATCCCAGCGCGAGGCCGGTGCCGAGATCATCGGCGACATGGAATCGCCCATGCGGATGCTACGCCTGCTGCAGGGCGACGTGGGTTCGGGCAAGACCGTCGTCGCGGCACTCGCCGTGCTGGCGGCGGCGGAAGCCGGCCGCCAGTCGGCGCTGATGGCACCGACGGAAATCCTGGCGCGCCAGCATTTCGCCACCCTCGCGCCGTTGTTCGAGGCGGCGGACCTGCGCCTTGCCCTGCTGACGGGGCGCGACAAGGGCGCGCCGCGGCGCGCTACGCTCGAGGCGCTGGCGCGGGGCGATATCGCCGCGGTGGTCGGGACACACGCGATCATCCAGGACGATGTCGGCTTCCATGATCTTGCCCTAGCGGTGGTGGACGAGCAGCACCGCTTCGGTGTCGCCCAGCGCCTCGCGCTCGCGGCAAAGGGAACGGCGGTCGATATCCTGGTCATGACGGCGACGCCGATCCCGCGCACCCTGACGCTGATGGCCTATGGCGATCTCGACGTCTCGCGCCTGATGGAAAAGCCCGCAGGACGTAAGCCGGTGGACACCCGTGCGGTGCCGCTCTCGCGGCTTGGCGATGTCATCGCGGCGGTGGGCCGCGCCATCGGGCGTCAGGGGGCGGCGGGCCAGCGCCGGGCCGCCGCCTCGCCCTCGGATTCGGACGGGCGCGTCTTCTGGGTCTGTCCGCTGGTGGCGGAGTCCGAGGCGCTCGATGTCGCCGCCGCCGAGGAGCGGTTCCATGCCCTCGACAGGCTGTTTCCCGGCTGCGTCGGGCTGGTGCATGGAAGAATGCGGGCGGCCGACAAGGACGCGGCCGTCGCCGCTTTCGCAGACGGGCGGACGCGCATCCTCGTGGCCACGACCGTGATCGAGGTCGGCATCGACGTGCCCGCGGCCTCGATCATGGTGGTCGAGCATGCCGAGCGATTCGGCCTCGCCCAACTGCATCAACTGCGCGGACGAATCGGCCGCGGCGATCGTCCCGCGACCTGCCTGCTGCTCTACGCCGAATCCCTGACCCAGACGGCCCGCGCACGACTCCGGATCCTGCGCCAAACCGACGACGGATTCCGCATCGCCGAGGAAGACCTCCGTCTGCGCGGCGCCGGTGAGATCCTGGGGACGCGGCAGTCGGGCCTGCCCGACTTCCGCCTCGTCGACCTTGAGGCGCACGGTGCCCTGATGCAGATGGCGCGGGACGACGCGGCGCTCATCCTCGACCGCGATCCCGGCCTGGCGTCCGAACGCGGCGCCGCGCTGCGGATGCTGCTCTACCTGTTCGAGAGGGACGCGGCGGTCGCCTACGCACGCTCGGGCTAGAGCACGTGTCCCGCAGGTTGAACCAATTTACGTGCACGTCATCGCCCGCTTATGCGGGCGATCTGTCAAGACGATGCCCCTGACCAGCCGGGGCATGACGATTCTATGTTGTGGCAACACTTTAGCGCCGCGGCAGCGCGTTCTGTTTCTCGCGCAGGATATCGAGGTCCTGGTGGGTCTTTGCGGAAACCTTGGGAACCATCTGCTCCGTCTTGGGGCGCGGGTCCGGCGGCGTCACGATGCCCCCCGACATCACCATCTTGATGCCCTCCTCCACCGTCATGTTGAGCACGATGACGTCTTCCTGCGGAACGAACAGGAGGAATCCAGAAGTCGGGTTCGGCGTCGTCGGAAGGAAGATGTTGAGGACCTTTTCCTGGGTCAGGTTCTGCACCTCGCCGACCGTGGGGCCGGTCAGGAAACCCAGCGCCCACAGGCCGCGCCGGGGGTATTCGATCATCACAACCTCGCGGAAGGCTTCGGACTGGTTGTTGAAGACCGTCTCGAACACCTGCTTGAGGGTCGTGTAGATGCCGCGGATGACGGGCATGCGGTGAAGGACGCGTTCGTACATATGGATGAACGTCCGACCGAGGAGGTTCGCCGTAAGGGCGCCGATCAGGATCAGCCCGGCGATAACGATAAGGAGCCCGAGTCCCGGAATGGAGAACGGCAGGTAGGTTTCCGGGTGGTAGTACGCTGGAATCAGGACCATCACCTTCTCGTCCATCCAGTGGATGAAGCTCCAGGCAAGGTAAACAGTAAGGCCGATCGGCGCGGTGACGAGAACGCCGGCAATCAGGTAGTTGCGCAGGCGCGCGACGATGCGATGACGAACGGAAAGGTCGGGTTCGTCCGCGGGGACTTCCGGTGTGCCGGGAGGCGTGTGGGTCATGGCGCGCATCTTATCCTGCGCCTTGGCCCGCCGCCAGTGGGCGATGTGCTCACCGGAAGCGAATGATCCCGGCGAAAGTCCGTATTTGTCTCAAACGTGCGGGATGAATGATGCGGGATTCGCTGGCGTCGTCCCGGTACACCGAGCCAGGAAATGATGTCGATCCGATGATGGTTGAGGTGGGATGTCTTCATCCGTTCCGGATCGCGAATGACAACGCGGCGCCTCCGCTTTGAGGAAAACGCGAGCTCGATGGCGGGTCGCCGGCCGGGAGCGTCACACCGGAAGGCCGCCTTCGCAGGCGGATGAATTATCGGAAGTCTCTGATATTGAAGCAGGATCAATGACAATGATGTGCCACGTACCGGTGCCGGTCCCAGCTTGCTTCCTGTCCCGCGGAGAAGGTGATAACATTTTTGTCCGCCTCACCGCACATGGAGGGGACCCATGAACGTTGCCACCGTTCTTCAGCACAAGGGCGGCAATGTCGTTACCGCCCGTCCCGACAGTTCCATTGCCGAAATTTGCAATCTGCTTCGCAGTGCCCGCATCGGTGCCGTCATTATCAGTCCCGATCGCGTCCGGGTCGAAGGCATCGTGTCGGAACGCGATATCGTGCGGGCGCTCGCCGAGCACGGCGCCGCGGCGCTGTCGAAGACCGCGGCCGACCTGATGACCCGCGGCGTCATCACCTGCGCGCCCGACGAAGACGTTGCCGGACTGATGACCGTGATGACCACGGGTCGTTTCCGTCACGTGCCTGTCTGCGACGAAGGCGTCCTTGTCGGGATCGTCTCGATCGGGGACGTCGTCCGCGTGCGCGTCGAGGAAATCGAGCACGAAGCCGAGGCGCTCCGGACCTACGTCACCCAGGGGTGATCGCGCCAGACCGGGGACGGCAAGGGCGTCAGCCTTGATCCGCCGCGCGGGCCGCCTTATCTTGGCCGCGCCGGTTCCGGCCGGATCGACACTTTATCCGTGAACGACGAGCGCTCTTGACCGAACCCGCGTCCAAGCCCCTCACCCCGCGCGCCGTGGCCGGTGCGGTACTGCAGTTTTCGGTTTCCGTCGTTCTGATCGTCTGGGCGATTGGCCAGCTCGACCTGTCCAGCCTTGCCTCCCGGCTGGCGAACCTCGGATGGGTGCCGGCGTCCCTCGCCTTCCTGTCCGTGCTGGTGCAGGCGGCGGCGGCAGCCTGGCGCTGGCAGCGGATCAACGGGCGGCTGGGCATCGTCCAGGGCTATTTCTGGCACTGGCGCATCGTCATGGTCAGCGCCTTTTTCGCGCAGCTTCTGCCCTCCACCCTCGGCGGCGATGCCTATCGCATCTGGACCGTCGCACGCGGCTCGGCACGTGGTTTCTCCGCGGCGCTCGTGTCGGTGATCTGCGACCGTGCCATCGGCCTCGCCTGCATCCTTGCCCTGATCGCCCTGACCTTGCCGTTGACCGCGTGGACGATCGGCGCCGGCGAGGCATTCTGGAGCCTGCTCACCCTTGTCCTCGGCGGGCTTGCGGTGTTCGGATCGCTGGTCGCTTACGGCCAGGTGCCGTTCGGGTTGTCGTGGCTGCGGATCGCCGATGCGATGATGGCGCCGGCGGTGGCGCTCAAGCGCATCCTCGCTGCGCCGCGCGAATTCGCGGTGCAACTGGTGACGGGTGTGCTGATCCACGCCGTCTCGATCGTCGCCATGCTGCTGATCGCGCTTGCCGTCGCCGTGCCCCTGAACCCGGTGGAGGCGATCACCCTGGTGCCGCCGGTGATCCTGTTTTCCATGCTGCCGATCTCGGTTGCGGGATGGGGTTTGCGCGAAGGCGCCATGGTCGCCGCCTTCGCCATGATCGGCCGTCCCGCGGCCGATGCGGTGCTGCTGTCCGTCACCTTCGGGCTTTTCTATTTCGGCGCGGGACTGATCGGCGGGGCGATCTGGGGACTTCTTCGCGTGCCGGCCCGATGGACGGGCGATGCCGTTTAGTTGCACCCTTCGCAAGCGTGCAAACGCGGCGGGACTTCCCTTCAAGGAGTTGGGCTCGGCGTGAGGCCGCCGGATCAGACCAAGGAGAAAATCGCAAAGCCCAGCGGCCTGGCGGCCCCGGCTCCGGGTTCTAGCCCTTTCCACCTTTCTTGGCCGCTTCCTTCGCGGCCTTGGCGGCGGCTTTCGCTGCCTCCTTCTCGGCCTCGGCCGCTTCCTTAGCCGCCGCTTTTTCGGCGGCTGCGGCGGCTTTCGCCGTTTCCTTCTCGACCTTGGCGGCAACCTTTTCCACCGCGGGATCTTCTTTCGTCACGGCTTCGTCCTCTCCATCGTCGCCGAAGGCGGCCAGGGTGTAACGGAACGTATTGTCGAGCCGTTGTCCCACGGAGATGACCGTGGTGACCGTTGCGGTCGATATGATGGCGGCCATCAGCGCGTATTCGAGGGAGGTCACCCCTCTCGAACAGCGCCACAGGCGAATCAGGGCATTACGGACACGCGGGCTTACCATTTTCGGCAACCTTCTGAATCAGGGTGTATTTCGAATCGGAAACGGAAACACGCGGTACCACGCTGCCCGCGCCGGGTGGGTGGCACGTGCCGGAATACACAAGAAATCTCAATTTTGAGTTAAAGGCCGTCGTTCAGAACACCCGGCGCATTACCGTGGCATTGAGGACAGGCATGTTCCGGGACGATGAACGGCCGAGGCCGGCCGCGCGTCAGCAGGGGGAGACGCCGCTCTGGTGGTTGAGGTCTTCGCCGATCATCGTCGCCGTAAAGCTCGGCATGGCGAGACTCGCCGCTCCTGTACCACCTACCAGCGAGACCAGCAGATGGACGACCAGAAAGTCGTACGTCATGTTCTGCAGGCGAACCGTTACCGCCGGCACGGGGCCGCAGCGCCCGACGAATCCAAGGCCTATGGGAGCGTATTCCACAACGACATTGCTCGCCGTGATGCGCGGAAACATCTGCCGCATGCGGTTGACGATACGCGTGTGGGAGGCCTGCGAAAATGAAAAGGCGTTGTTACAGCTCGCCGTCGCGCCGTTACAGACGACGGGGCTGTTGGCGAAATTCGGCATCGGCTCGTCGCCGAATTCGTTGCCGTTGGTTTTCCCGTTGATGGTGTTGAGGCCGGAAGCGACGGGGTCCGATACCACGGCTTTCCGGACACCGAACTGGGTCGCCTTTTCCGCGCTGTTCCATTGAAACAGCGCAAAGGCATATTCGATGATGCCGATGGTGATGAGCAGCAGGGGAACGCAGACGAGTGCAAACTCCACGGCCGCAGCCCCTTCGGATCTCTTCCACAACCGCCTGATGAAACGCATCATGCCGGGCTACTCCCCTATATTCCGGATCTGGTGGCGCGCCGAATACTCGACCGTGCCGCCATTGAACAGCGACAGAAGGGGAAATTCGCCGGCTGGGGCTGCGACCGACGCCCTGACCGTGATGATATTGATGGTGGCCGGGCCGCGGAAGGTCCCCGCCGTGTTGTCGAAGGGCGTCACCAGACCGGTCTGTGAATCCAGATTGGTAGTGACGCTGTTCGACCAGTACCCGTAGTGCAATGGTGTCGACCCGTCGAAGTCTCCCCTCAACATCAGGTTCTTCGCAGCCGTCCGTTGCGCCGCCGTCAACGGGACATCGACGCGGGAGAGATACCGTGCCGCGTCCTGGGCCCCCTTCTGCAGGGAATGATGATGCCAGATACTGCGGCCGATGTCGGCAATGCCCGCCAGCAGCACCACCATGAACGGGAGAAGAAGACCGAATTCAACGGCCGCCGTGCCGCGCGAATCCTCGGCAAGGAAGCGTCGGCAGAACGGCAACAGGCGCAGCATGCGGCGCGAGGCCTCAGCGATAGAGTTGAACAATGTCATGCAATACCGATCCATCGACTTCCACTTCCAGAACGCTGATCACTTCGGCATACAGCGTCTGGTCGCTGCCGCCCTCGGCGGCATGGGTCAGGAACATCTTGGCGTAGACCAACACCGGCACATCCTCGGAGTTGCCGTTCAGCGGGCCATGCTCCTCACAATTTATGACCGCCACGTACAGCATGCGCCGATTCGGGTCGGGCGCCTCCGATCCGCCATAGTTGATGGGACGGCCGTTTTCCCCCGTTGCACTGCTCGCCGCGGTCTCGTCGTCGCTATCGACGTCGCCGTCGCCGTCGGTATCCCCCGTGGGGATGGCGGTGGCGACTTCCCAGTCGTACATTTCCTTGCGCGTGACGATGCCGTCACCGTTCGGATCGAGGTCGCCGTTGAAGTAATGCATGCTGAAGGAATCGCCCGGGTGGTTGGTTGCCCAGTAATCGGTCCAGAATGACGTCTGCGCGGTCACGTTGGCGGCCGCGGGTGGCGCAAACCGAGGATGAAAAGAGGGGCCGTAGGACGCGCAGTTGCTGGCGGCATAACAGTCATGTTTCGGCATCGCGCGGCCCTTCAGCGGGCTGCCCGAATAATTCACGTAGCTGCTTCCCGATTGGTATTTGCCCTTGATGACGTTGGGCGCCGGTCGGTAGTCGGAATTGTTCTTCGCGTTTCCGCCGAATCCCGGCGTTTCGTACATGTCGAAGCGGGTATTTATCGCGGTCGATACCGGATTGGTGGCCGATCCCGTACGCATGTCCACCCTCGTGGAATAGCACCCGGTGGGATTGGAACTCGCCAACGCCTGTACCAGGTTGGAGGTGCCCTGGCTGCCTTCGGACGGGTCGAGCAGGCCGAAATTGCCGGCCGTCCAGGAACCGGTACCGCCGCCTTGCTTCAGTTCGACCAGTTGTCCCGGAACCGGATTGAAAGGTGCACCCGTATTCCCGTTCGCTTCCGCAGGGTTGCAGATCATCAGCGGAGGGAAGTTGCAGACCACGCACTCGAGGCCGGCTACCGCCGTGGCGGAGGCCTGGCCCTTGGAGAGACTGCCGTCGGGGTCGCCCGTGAGCATCGCCACCACGGGCGCGAGGAGGTAATTGACCTCGCGCACGGACGGGGTCACCTGGATGTAACGTGCCAGGAGGGGATCGGCGGTCACGCTCGAGCTCGGAATCGGCGCGTCGTCGTCGGTCGGAAGGGAGGCAAGGAACCGGATATGCGTGTCCTCGATGACGACGTCCTGTCCGCCGGAGGCGAAAGTCTGCAGATTCTTGATGAGAGCCGTCTTCGCCGCCGTCTGCGCCCGGGTGATGGACGTGGCGGTACGGTCGAGCTCGGCCGCCCCGGCGAGCGCCGCAGCATCGGCCGCGTTCTGCAGTTCGGTCTGGAGCGTATATGCGCGACCCGCATCGACCACCAGGGCGCCGAAGCCGATCATGATCACCGAAACGAAAGACACATAGATGGCAACGGCCCCATCCCGTGCCTGCCAGAGCCGGCTGGGCAACTTATGTATGGGCGTCATGACATGCCCAATGAGACAACCCCGCATCGGAACCACCACAATGATCTGTTGGAGACCTTGGACCAGTAGACCGGCCGCCTGAGCCGGTCAGAAGCCGCGTGTCATAATTCAGGAGAGCAGTATTCAATCTGAAAATTATTAATAATCCGCATACGATATAATGCATTTGGAATAAGTATTTGGGGTTTTTCCGGGGTATGGGCTATTTTAAAGTAATATCAATCTTCTTTTTGTAAATTTTTACTAAAATTCATTCCATTGTCGACCAGGTACGTGTGCCCCCGCAGGCTTGTTGCTCCAACATCGTGGTGCAACAGGCGCCGAAAATCATGAAGGGATTTGGGCGGCACCATCGTCCTCACGGAAAGCCGTTGATGGCAGACAAAAAACGGCGTTGCGATATCAGGACGTGAGGGAAGACATGAGGGAAATGGTGAGCCGGATGGGATTCGAACCCATGACCCGCTGCTTAAAAGGCAGCTGCTCTACCTCTGAGCTACCGGCCCGCCGTGGCGCCCGTCGCGGTGGTGGGGAACGTTGCGGGCGCGGCCGGTTTAGCACGGCGGGCGGGTACAGGAAAGCCCGCCCTGCCCTCGTCCGCCTTAGCCGGGCGGCGACGGCACCTCAGGCGCCGCCGTTCATCCAGGTGCCGAGGTCGACCTCCCAGCCCTTCCGGTAGCTGAGGTCGAAGCGGTTGCCCTCCGGGTCCTGCACCCGGTACTCGGCGTAGGGCCGCGTTGCCGGACGCTCGGCCACGTCGCGCTCGGACGACAGCGCGGCGAGCTTCGCCTCCATGTCGGCGACGAGGAAGCCGAAGTGGTTGACGCCGAAGCGCATCTCGTGCCCTTCGAGGGTCTTGTTGTAGAAAGGATGGATAGCAAGGTTGATGCGGCTGTCACCCATGAAACGATTCTTGCGCTCCTGGTGGCGGCGTTCGAACGAGGTGTCGAGCTCGCGGAAATTGAACAGAGTTTCGTAGAACTGCATGATCCCGGTCGGGTCGAGCGCGTTGTAGGCGACGTGGGCCACCCGGGGAATGCGCAGGTCCTCGCCGCCGACGCCGAAATCGCCGGTGGACAATGTCACCGCCCGCGCCTCGGGGTCGTAGATGCGGCATTCGCCGTAATGAATGCCGCCCGCTTCCTCGACGATCTCGCCGCGCGGGAACAGGTCGCGGTAGCGCGTCGTCACCCGTTCCATGTTGTCGACCTGGAGGCCGACGTGATGCAGGCCGATGGTGCGGTCGGGCTCGACCAGCTCGTCGCGCGCCTTGAAGAAGGTCAGGTTCATGTAGCCGTCGGTGATCGACACGTCGCCCTGGTTGGAGCGGCCCAGCTCCTGTAGCCCGAGATGACGGTGGTAGAATTCGGCGATGCCGTCGGGGTCGTTGCTGAGAAACGCGAGGTAGCGAAGGCGTCCCGCCATGGCCTGTTCCTCCGGAAAGCGATTATCGTTGCCGGCAGGATAGCGCGTCCGGCCGCGCCGGCGAAAGGCCTTCCTAGGACCGCAGCTGGCGCTCGAGCCGGCGTGCCACCGCGGGCGTGACGAACTGGCTGATATCGCCGCCGAGGCGGCAGATTTCCTTGACGAAGCGCGACGAAATGAACTGGTGCCGGTCGGACGCCATGAGGAACACGGTCTCGATCTCCGGCTTGAGGCGGGAGTTCATGCCGACCATCTGGAACTCGTATTCGAAGTCCGACACCGCGCGGAGGCCGCGGAGGATCAGGGTCGCCCCCACTTCCTCGGCAAAAGACACCAGCAGGCCGCCGAACTGCGTCACCACGATCTCGGCGCCGTTGACGGCGAGATCCTTTACGTCCTCGCGCACCATGGCGACCCGGTCCTCGACCGAGAAGATCGGGCCCTTGCCATCGTTGGAGGCAACCGCGATGACCAGGCGGTCGACCACGCGCAGCGCCCGCTTGACGATGTCGAGATGGCCGAGCGTGATCGGATCGAAAGTGCCGGGATAGACGCCAGTGCGCACGCGCCCGGAAGGCTTCGGATCAGGCATCGGCGCCGTTGCCTCCGCCGTTCAGCGCGAATCCGTCGTCCTCGTCGGCGCCGTTCTCGTCCTCGCCGACATCGACCAGGTGGGCAACGGAGACGATGTGTTCGTCGTCGGCGACGCGGAACAGGGTGACGCCGCGGGTCGACCGTCCGGCGATGCGGATATCCTTCACCGGCGTGCGGATCAGCTTGCCGCCGTCGGTGACCAGCACGATCTGGTCGTCGGCGGACACCGGGAAGGCGCCGACCACGCGGGCCTCGCCGTTGCCGAGCTTCATCAGTTCGATGCCTTTGCCGCCCCGCCGGGTGATGCGGTACTCGAACGCCGAGGAGCGCTTGCCGAAGCCGTTGTCGGCGATGGTCAGGACGAACTGCTCCTGCGCTGCCAGCTCGTCGTAGCGGGTATCGCTGAGGGTGAGCTCGGCGCCATTCTCCTCACCCGAGTCCTCGGGCGCCACGGCCTCCTCCTCTGCCTCGGTGCCGCGGCGGGCGGCACTGGCGGCACGGACATAGGCCGTGCGCTCGGCGCTTTCGATATCGACATGATTGAGAAGCGACATCGAGATGACCTCGTCCCCCGGCGCCAGCGTGATGCCGCGGTTACCGGTCGAGTTGCGCCCGGAGAAGACGCGCACGTCGCTCGTCTGGAAGCGGATGCACTTGCCGAGCCGCGTCGCCAGCAGCACGTCGTTGCGCTCCGAGCACGTCCGCACGGAGATCAGGCGGTCGCCGTCCTCCAGCTTCATGGCGATCTTGCCGTTGGCCATGATGTTGGTGAAGTCCGACAGCTTGTTGCGGCGCACGTTGCCCGACGCAGTGGCGAACATGACGAACAGCGCGCCCCACTCGGCTTCGTCCTCGGGCAGTGGCATCAGCGTCGTGATGGTCTCGCCCGCTTCCAGCGGAAGCATGTTGACCAGCGCCTTGCCGCGGGCCTGGGGGGTGCCCAGCGGCAGGCGATAGACCTTTTCCTTGTAGACCATGCCGCGTGACGAGAAGAACAGCATCGGCGTGTGAGTGTTGGCGATGAACACCTGGGAGACGAAATCCTCCTCCCGGGTCGTCATCCCGGCACGGCCCTTGCCGCCGCGACGCTGGGCGCGGTAGGCCGACAGCGGCACCCGCTTGATATAGCCGTTGTGGCTGACGGTGACGACCATGGCCTCGCGCTGGATCAGGTCCTCGATGCCGACCTCGGCGTCGTATGCGACCAGTTCGGTGCGGCGCGGGGTGTTGAAGTCGTCCTTGATGCGGACCAGCTCGTCGCGAAGGATGCCGCGCAGCTTGTCCCGCGAGGTCAGGATCGTCAGGAATTCGGCGATCTGTTCGCAGACCTCCTTCAGCTCCTCGGCGATCTTGTTACGCTCGAGCCCGGTCAGGCGGTGCAGGCGCAATTCCAGGATCGCGCGGGCCTGGGCTTCGGACAGGGAGTAGTTGCCGTCCACGACTTCGCGGCCCGGCTCGTCGATGAGCGCGATCAGCGGCGTCACGTCCCCGGCCGGCCAGGGCTTCGCCATCAGTTGTTCGCGCGCAACCTGGGGGTCGCGGGCGGCGCGGATCAGCGCGATCATGTCGTCGAGGTTGGCCACCGCGATGGCGAGCCCGACCAGGACATGGGCCCGTTCCCGCGCCTTGCCCAGTTCGAAGGCCGTACGCCGGGTGATGACTTCCTCGCGGAAGGCGATGAAGGGCTCCAGAATCTGCTTGAGATTCATCAGCTCCGGCCGGCCACCGTTGAGCGCCAGCATGTTGACGCCGAACGAGGTCTGCAGGGGCGTGTACCGGAACAACTGGTTGAGCACGACCTCGGGCATCGCCTCGCGCTTCAGTTCGATGACGACGCGCACGCCGTGGCGGTCCGATTCGTCGCGCAGTTCGGAGATGCCCTCGACCTTCTTGTCGCGCACCACTTCGGCGATCTGCTCCATCATGCGCGCCTTGTTCACCTGGTAGGGGATCTCGGTGACGATGATCGCGGTGCGGTCGCGGGCCATCTCCTCGAATTCGGTCCGCCCGCGCATGACGATGGACCCGCGCCCTGTGCGGTAGGCCGACTGGATGCCGACGCTGCCGAATATGATTCCACCGGTGGGAAAGTCGGGCCCGGGGATGCACTCCATCAGTTGCTCGATGCTGGCCTCGGGATTATCGATAAGCACGCAGCAGGCGTCGATGACCTCCCCCAGGTTATGGGTCGGGATGTTGGTCGCCATGCCGACGGCGATGCCGCCGGCGCCGTTGACCAGCAGGTTCGGGAACTGGGCCGGCAGGACCGTCGGCTCGCTGATGGTCGAATCGTAGTTGTCCTGGAAGTCGACGGTCTGCTTGTCGATGTCTTCCAGAAGCGCATGGGCCGCGCGCGACAGCCGCGCCTCGGTGTAGCGCATGGCCGCGGCGCGGTCGCCGTCCATCGATCCGAAATTGCCCTGGCCGTCGATCAGCATGAGGCGCATGGAGAACGCCTGCGCCATGCGCACCATGGCGTCGTAGATCGCCGTATCGCCGTGGGGGTGGTATTTGCCCATGACGTCGCCGACCACGCGGGCCGACTTGCGGAACGGCCGGTTCCAGTCGTAGCCGTTCTCCTTCATGGCATAGAGGATGCGCCGGTGTACCGGCTTGAGGCCGTCGCGGACGTCGGGCAGCGCCCGGCTCACGATCACGCTCATGGCGTAATCGAGGTACGACGTCTTCATTTCGTCTTCGATGGTGATCGACGAAATGCCGGACGGCGGCGCGGGTGGCGGGGTGTCCTGGATCGGGGGAATTTCGCTCAAGAAACGGGCATCCGATAGCTGTCGGCGGGGCGCCGGGAGGCGCCCGGGTGATCGACGTTAACTTCGCAAAATATAGCCGATCGGGATGCCCGGAACAACAATATACAGTTGACTCGGGCGGTTTTTCGCCCCCATTAACGGCTTGATTTCCCATGCGGAATTGGACCCGAATCGAGCACTCCGATCGGCCCCGTCGATGCCTCGAAAACAGGTGACATGAACGTGGTGGACGAAGGCTACCAACTGCGAAAACCGGACACGGATTCGGCGTGGGATACGTTCCATCGCATCCGCCGTTCGGTGCTGTTCGAACGGCGGGGACGCGGCGATATCTATGATCCCACGCATCCCGACGACCGTGCCGCGGATCATTACCCCCTGCTCCTCTGGCACGACGACGTGCCCGTTGGTGTCATCCGCCTGGACTATCTGGTTGACGATTCGGTCGTCACCCGTCTTGTTGCCGTCGACGGTCCGGTGCAGCGCCGGGGGCACGGGCGCGTCCTGCTTCTGCTCGCCGAAGCCTGGGCGCGCGAGCACGGTGCACGGCGCATGGTGGTCAACGCCGCGACCGATGCGGAAGGTTTCTACGCGAAGATGGGCTATCGACGCGGCGCCTGGCACGATCCCCATTTCGCCGAAGGCGGCGCCGTGCTGATGGACACGGTGCCGATGGTCAAGCCGCTGTAAAGAACGCTGCGGTGCGGCTCAGAATGGGATCTCGTCGTCGAGGTCCCCACGTCCGCCGCCGGCAGGCACGCTGCTCCGTGCCGGAGCGGCGGATTCACCGCCGCCGTAGTCGCCGGTCCCTGCCCCGCCGCCGTCACCGCGTCCGTCGAGCATGGTCAGTTCGCCGCGGAACTTGCCGAGGACGACCTCGGTCGTGTAGCGGTCCTGGCCGTCCTTGTCGGTCCATTTGCGGGTCTGGAGCTGGCCCTCGAGGTACACCTTGGAGCCCTTGCGCAGGTATTTCTCGGCAACGTCGGCGAGGCGCTCGTTGAAGATCACCACGCGGTGCCATTCGGTGCGTTCCTTGCGCTCGCCCGAGGCGCGGTCGCGCCACTGGTCGGACGTCGCCACCGAAAGCTGCACGATCTTGGCGCCGTCCTGGGTGGAGCGCACCTCGGGATCGCGGCCGAGGTTGCCGATGAGGATGACCTTGTTGACGCTGCCCGCCATTTTTCGCCCCTTGTTGGTGTGGATTTGTTGCCGTCGAGACTAGCCGAAGCGCATCCCCGGCACCACCCCCATCATGGCCGAAAACCCCCACGGGAAGCACGAATTGGTATAGACTACGCGGCTACCCCGTGATCCGGGACCAACCCTGCGCGTAATCGTTTCATGGCCCGAAAAACCACCCGCTCCGCCGCGTCCGCCCCCGCCGTTTCCCGCCGGGCCGCCAAACCGAAACAAGGCCGCTCCGCCGCCGCGCCGCGCGTCCCCACTGCCGCGTCCGTTCGGCCGCCGGAAGGGCCGGTCATCGCCGTTCGCGGGGCGCGCGAGCACAACCTCAAGAGTGTCGATGTCGACATCCCCCGCGACCGGCTGGTGGTGATTACCGGGCTGTCCGGTTCGGGCAAGTCGTCGCTCGCCTTCGACACGATCTACGCCGAAGGCCAGCGCCGCTACGTCGAAAGCCTGTCGGCCTATGCGCGCCAGTTCCTCGAACTGATGCAGAAGCCCGACTACGATACCATCGAGGGCCTGTCGCCGGCCATTTCGATCGAGCAGAAGACCACCTCGCGCAACCCGCGTTCGACCGTCGGCACCGTGACCGAGGTCTACGACTACCTGCGCCTCCTGTTCGCCCGCGTCGGCACGCCCTATTCCCCCGCGACGGGACTCCCCATCGAGAGCCAGACCGTGACCCAGATGGTCGACCGCGTCATGGCCATGCCGGGGGGGACGCGGCTCCTCCTGCTCGCGCCCATCGTGCGCGGGCGCAAGGGCGAGTACCGCAAGGAGCTGGCGGACCTGAGGAAGCGCGGGTTCCAGCGCGTCAAGGTCGACGGCAAGGTGTTCGAGATCGAGTCCGTCCCGGCGCTGGAGAAGAACATCAAGCACGACATCGAGGTCGTGGTCGACCGCATCGTGGTCTCGCCGAAGCTCGGCAACCGGCTGGCCGACAGCCTCGAGGTCGCACTCGGCCTCGCCGACGGGCTGGTCTTCGCCGACAACGCCGACACCGGCGAGCGCACGACCTTTTCCGCCCGCTTCGCCTGCCCCGTTTCCGGCTTCACCATCGACGAGATCGAACCGCGCCTGTTCTCCTTCAACAATCCGCACGGTGCCTGCCCGGCTTGCGACGGGCTCGGCGTGAAGCTCTACTTCGATCCCGAACTGGTGGCGCCCGACGGCCGGCTCAGCTTGCGTGAGGGGGCCATCGTGCCCTGGGCGCGCTCGACCTCGCAGTATTATGCCCAGACCATCGATTCGCTGGCCCGCCACTTCAAGTTCTCGACCACCCAGCCGTTCGACCAGCTGCCCCAACACGCGCGGCACGTCGTCCTGTACGGCTCGGGCGACGAGGTGGTGAAGCTCCGCTACGACGACGGATTCAAGAAATACGACGTCACCAAGCCCTTCGAGGGCGTCATCCCCAACCTGGAACGGCGCTACCGGGAGGCGGATTCGGCCTGGCTGCGCGACGAGCTGTCGCGCTTCCAGTCGACCCAGCCATGCGAGGTCTGCGCCGGCTACCGCCTCAGGCCCGAGGCGCTGGCGGTCAAGATCGGTGGCCTGCACATCGCCCAGGTGGCGGAGATGTCGATCAAGCGTGCGGCCGGATGGTTCGCCGATATCGCCCGCGAGCTGACCCCCCAGAAGCGCGAGATCGCGGCGCGTATCCTCAAGGAAATCAACGAGCGCCTGGGCTTCCTCGTCGACGTCGGGCTCGAATACCTCACCCTCGCCCGCGGCTCGGCAACCCTGTCCGGCGGCGAGAGCCAGCGCATCCGGCTTGCTTCCCAGATCGGCTCGGGCCTCACCGGCGTGCTCTACGTGCTGGACGAGCCCTCCATCGGCCTGCACCAGCGCGACAACGCCCGCCTGCTGGAAACCCTGAAGCGCCTGCGCAACCTCGGCAATACGGTGCTGGTGGTGGAG
>WHSO01000008.1 GCA_009380075.1 Alphaproteobacteria bacterium
AAGGCCCAGGGCGGCGCCGGCATCCTGCTCGGCGGCGTCACCGGCGTGGCGCCCGGAAAGGTCTGCGTGCTCGGCGGCGGCGCGGTCGGGCGTGAAGCTGCGCGCATGGCGGTCGGCCTCGGCGCCGAGGTGACGGTGCTCAACCGCGGTGTGGCAAAACTGGCGGAGCTCGACCTCGTCTTCGGCAATCGCCTGCGCACGGTGCAGAGCAACATCGCCATGGTGGAACGCTACGTCGCCGACGCTGATCTCGTCGTCGGCGCGGTGCTGGTTCCGGGCGGCGCGGCGCCCAAGGTGGTAAGCGCCGACCTCGTCGCCCGCATGCGCAAGGGGTCGGTCATCGTCGATGTCGCGATCGACCAGGGCGGTTGCGTCGCCACCTCGCGCCCCACCACCCATGCCGACCCGGTTTTCGTCGCCGGCGGCGTGATCCATTACTGCGTCACCAACATGCCGGGCGCGGTGCCGCGCACCTCGGCGGGTGCGCTCAACAACGCCACGCTTCCCTTCGTCATGGCGATGGCGAACCGGGGCGTTGCCACTGCGCTGCGCGAGGACCGCCATCTTCGAGCCGGCGTGAACGTGATGGACGGGCGCGTCACCTGTGCCGCCGTCGCGGCGAGCCTCGGGCTCGAGCACACGCCGGCGGGTGATCTGCTCGGCTGAACGGCCGCGCGTTCAGGCGGGACGCGAAACCTGGCTCGGCATGGTGCTGTCGCTGTCCGGCGCGCTTTCGAGGGCGTAGCCGGCGGAACGTACGGTGCGGATCAGGTCGTCGCCGACATGCGCGTTCAGCGCCTTGCGCAGGCGGCGGATATGCACGTCCACGGTGCGCGGTTCGATGAAGGCGTCGTCGCGCCACACGGAATCGAGGAGCTGCTCGCGGCTGAACACGCGCCCCGGGTGCTCGATGAAGAAACGCAGCAGGCGAAACTCCGCCGGCCGCAACTCGATCCGCACGCCGCCACGGGTGACCCGGTGGGTGGCGAGATCCATGACGATGTCGGCGAAAGTGAGCTGGTCCGCCTCGAGCGCCGGACGGGCGCGCCGCAGAACGGCGTGCACCCGCGCGATCAGTTCGGACGGTGAAAAGGGCTTGGTGACGTAATCGTCGGCGCCCGCGTTGAGGCCGCGCACGCGGTCGGCCTCCTCGCCGCGCGCCGTCAGCATGATCACCGGAATGTCCCGCGTCTTGGGGTCGCGGCGGAGCCGGCGGCAGACCTCGATGCCCGACACCAGCGGCACCATCCAGTCCAGCACGACCAGGTCCGGCGCGCGCTCGGCGACGGAGATCAGCGCTTCCTCGCCGTCGCCGGCTGTGGCGACGTCGAAGCCCGCCTTTTCCAGATTGTAGCGCAGCAGGGTGACGAGGGCGGCCTCGTCCTCGACCACCAGTATGCGGGGCTTGAGCGGATCAGTCGGCATTGCCTTTTCCGTCCGTCCTTCCCGGGGGTTCGACCATGGTGTAGCTCGCGTCGTCGCCCTTCGGCCGCGTCTCCAGGAGCGGCGTTCCGACGACCATATAGTAGACGAGCTCGGCCATGTTGGTGGCATGGTCGCCGATGCGCTCGATGTTCTTGGCGATGAACAACAGGTGCGTGCAGGCCGTGATGTTGCGCGGGTCCTCCATCATGTAGGTCAGCACCTCGCGGAACAGGCTGTTGTAGAGGTCATCCACGTCCGCGTCCTTGAGCCATACCGCCTTGGCCTTGACGGCATCGCCCTCAGTATAGGCGTCGAGCACGTCCTTGATCATGCGCTGAACCAGCCGGCCCATGCGGGGAATGGCATGGACCGGGCGGACCGGCCGCGCCTCCGACAGGACGATGGCGCGCTTGGCGACATTGGCGGCGTAATCGCCGATGCGTTCTATGGCGGCCGAAATCTTGAGCGCCGCGATGATCGTGCGCAGGTCCTTGGCCATCGGCTGGCGCAGGGCGAGCAAACGCACTGCCTGGTGATCGACCGCGGCTTCCAGCGCGTCGATCTTGACGTCCCCGCGCATGGTTTCGCTCGCGAGCTCGGGATCGCGAACGGCGATGGCCTCGATGGCATCGGCGAGCTGCGCCTCGGCCAGGCCGCCCATCTTCAGGATGGCCTCGTTGAGGTGGTTCAATTCCTCGTCGTAGGACTTGACGATATGTTCGGAACTCATGTCGGTTTCCTCGCGCGGATCAGCCGTAACGGCCCGTGATATACCCCTGGGTCCGGTCGTCCACGGGGCTGGTGAAAATCTGCTCCGTCATGCCCCATTCGACCAGCGTGCCCAGGTGAAAGAACGCCGTGCGCTGGGACACGCGCGCGGCCTGCTGCATGTTATGGGTGACGATGACGATGGTATAGTTCTTCTGCAATTCCTGCATCAACTCCTCGACCCGCGCCGTGGCGATGGGGTCGAGCGCGGAGCACGGCTCGTCCATCAGGATGATGTCGGGACTGACCGCGATCGCGCGGGCGATACAGAGCCTCTGCTGCTGGCCGCCGGACAGCGACGTGCCCGGCTCATGCAGGCGGGTGCTGACCTCGTCCAGAAGGCCGGTGCGGGCGAGACAGGTTTGGACGATTTCATCCAACTCCTCCTTGCTGGAGGCGAGGCCGTGAATGCGCGGGCCGTAGGCGACGTTATCGTAGATCGATTTGGGGAAGGGATTGGGCTTCTGGAACACCATGCCGATGCGCCGGCGCAGTTCGACGACGTCGACGACACGGTCATAGATGTTGATGCCGTCCACCATGACCTCGCCGGTCATCGTGCAACCCGCGATCGTGTCGTTCATGCGATTGAGGCTCCGCAGGAACGTCGACTTGCCGCAGCCGGACGGACCGATGAAGGCCATAATTTGCCGGTCCGGGATATCCAGGCTGACGTCGAACAGAGCCTGCTTCTCGCCGTAAAAAACGCTGAGTTTTCTGGCGGTCATCTTGATCGGGGTTTCCTCAGATGTGGCCACTGTCGCCGGATGGGCGGCGGGACTGGCCGACCGGACACGGGTGTCCCCGGACGCGCCGATCGCGATGCCCTGGCGTTCCGCTTGTCCTTCCAAGAAAGTCATGTCCATCTTCCTCCTGTTCGACTACCAGCGTCGCTCGAAACGCTTGCGCATCCACACGGCCACCCCGTTCATGAGGACCAGGAACCCGAGCAGAACCAGAATGGCAGCCGACGTCCGTGAAACGAACCCGCGTTCGGGGCTGTCCGCCCAGATGTAGATCTGGGTCGGCAGCGCCGTCGCCGGCTCGAGAATACCGCCCGGCTGCTGCGTGATGAAGGCATTCATTCCGATCAGCAGGAGCGGCGCGGTTTCGCCCAGCGCCTGGGCCAGGCCGATGATCGTCCCGGTCAGGATTCCGGGCATGGCGAGCGGCAGCGTATGATGCCACGCGACTTGCTGGGCCGACGCGCCGACACCCAAAGCCGCGTCGCGGATCGACGGCGGCACCGCCTTGATGGCGGCCCGGCCGGCGATGATGATGGTGGGCAGCGTCATCAGCGCGAGCACCATCCCGCCGACCAGCGGCGCAGACCGCGGCAGGCCGAAAAAGTTGAGGAACACCGCGAGGCCGAGCAGTCCGAAGACGATGGACGGAACCGCGGCGAGATTGTTGATGTTGATCTCGATCAGGTCGGTCCAGCGGTTCTTTGGGGCGAATTCCTCGAGGTAGACCGCCGCCGCGATCCCCATGGGGAAGCTGAGGATGAAACAGACCATCAGGGCGTAGAACGATCCGGTGATCGCGCCCCACAGGCCGGCAATTTCTGGGTGACGGCTGTCGGCCTCGGTGAACAGGGCCGTGTTGAACACCGCGCGGATGCGCCCCTGGGCGACGAGCTTGTCATACCAGGCGATCTGGGCGTCGGAGATCGACCGCCTGTCGCTCGGCAGCTCGCGGTCGATGGCGCCAATGTGCAACTGGTTGAGGATGTCGGACGCGGTGAACTCGATCGAGTGGGTCTTGCCGATCATCGATGGATAGGCGACCACCGTGTCCCGCAGCATGTACTCCGCGTCCTGGGTGACGAGACGGGCGATGTTGCGCCTCTGGGGCGGGCTCTTGACTTCCGGAAACAGGCCATAGAGCGCATCGCGGAAAAACTTGCCGTAATTGGCGTCACTGGGTGCGGCGGCGTCGATCTCCGACGCCGGGAGCTCGATGTCGAGCCGGACCATCGTCTGGGTAAAGGCCGGGTAGCCGGTCATGATCAGCGAAACCACCAGGGTCGCCAGCATGCCCACGGCGAAAACGATCGCCGCCAGGCCGTAGAGCTTGAACCGCAGGTTGGCCGTCTTGCGGCGACGGCTGCGCCGGTCGCGCTGCGCCGCGGCATCATCGGGCGCGGCGCCGGGGCCCGAAACCTTCAGGGATTGGTCGAGGCTACTCATATTTTTCCCTGTATTTCCGGGTGATCTGGAGGGCGACGATGTTGATGCCGAGGGTCATGATGAAAAGCACGAGGCCGAGCGCGAACGCCGCCAAAGTCTTCGGGTTGTCGAACGAGGAATCGCCGATCAGCAGGGTGACGATCTGCACCGTCACCGTCGTCACCGGCTCGAGCGGGTTGAGCGTCAGGTTCGCCGCGATCCCGGCGGCCATGACCACGATCATGGTTTCGCCGATGGCGCGGCTGACCGCCAGCAGGACTCCGCCCATGATGCCCGGCAGCGCCGCGGGCAGGAGTACCTGGCGTATGGTTTCCGCCTGGGTCGCGCCCAGGGCCGCGGCGCCGTCGCGAAGACTGTTGGGGACCGCGGTCAGCGCGTCGTCCGAAAGCGAGGAGATGAACGGTGTGATCATGATGCCCATGACGAAGCCGGCGGCGATCGCGCTGTTGGGCGCGACGCCGATGCCGAGCTTCGCACCCATTTCGGTCATCCACGGGGCAATGGTCAGGACGGCAAAGAAGCCGTAGACGATGGTCGGAATGCCCGCGAGGATCTCGAGCACCGGCTTGGCCGCCTTGCGAAAATCCCGCGACGCGTACTCGCTCATGTAGATGGCAGCCATCAGGCCCAGGGGGACCGAAATGGTCATGGCGACGGTCGACACCACGAAGGTACCGACGAACACGGGAATGGCGCCGAAGGCGCCGGTCGCCGCGACCTGCCCTTCACGGATCGGGATTTGCGGCTCCCAGTTGAGGCCGAACAGGAATTCGTGAACCGGCACCGCGGCGAAGAACCGCGAGCTCTCGAACAGCAGGGAGACGACGATGCCGATGGTGGTCACGATGGCCACGGTGGAGCACGCGATCAGGATGCCCGTGGTGATCCGCTCGACGTAAACGCGGGCGCGAAAATGCTGGCGAATATGGCTGCGTGCGAAAAGCGTCGTGAGGATCGCGAGCGACAGGATGACCACGAACAGGGCCATGCGGGAAACCTGTTCGAACTCGGTGTAGCGGGCGGCGGCTTCGGACAGTGCCGGGTCCGGCTCCCCGAACGCTTGGCCCGCCGCAAGGCTGTGAATCTGCGACTTGACCAGGCTCAACTCCGACGACGACTTGCCCGCGGTTATCTGCTCCGGGAGTGTGCCGACGATGAGGGAATCGATCACGGTGGGTGCCAGGGCGATCCAGGCGAGGAAGAGGATCAGGCACGGCAGCCCGCACCACAGGGCGACATAGGCGCCGTAATACCCCGGGGACGCATGGGACGCGGTCTTCACCCAGGTGGCATCGCGTACCGGCGCCCGGCGACGGCCGAGCGTGAACGCCAGCGCGATCAGTCCCAGAAGAACGAGGGTGGTGGTCAGATAGTTCACTGCGGGCCTATGCTTCGTTTTTCATTTGATATGCCGGGGAATGCACGGCCCGACGCGATGAAAACTCCGGAACGGGAAGAGGCACCCGGCCGCCGCCAATCGCGGCCGGGTGCCTCAGCCTTACATCATGTGTTGCTTGCCATTGAGAGCGCCCTCGCTGACGGCCTTCTGCTTCTTGGCGTCAAGAGGGATCAACCCGCGTTCGGACAGGTAGCCGCCCTTGCCCATTGACGCTTTGCTCACGTATTCCTTGATGAATTCGTTGAGCCCGGGGATGGCCTTGCGATGCGCGTTCTTGATGTAGAAGAACAGCGGACGGGAAACCTTGTAGGAACTGTCGGCGATGGTCTCGGTCGACGGGGCGACGCCCTCCACCTTGATGCCCTTCAGCTTGTCCAGATTCTCGTAGAGGAATGAATAGCCGAAGATGCCGTAGGCATTGGGATCCGAGTTCAGGCGCTGCACGATCAGGTTGTCGTTTTCACCGGCTTCGATGAAGGGGCCGTCGGTGCGCATGCGCTGGCACACGCGCTTTTTATCGTCCTTGGACAGCTTCTTGGCCTCGGGAAACGCCTCGCAGCCCTCTTCCATGACCAGCTCGACCCAGGCGTCACGGGTACCGGACGTCGGCGGCGGGCCGTACACGCGGATTTCGGTGGCGGGAAGCTTGGGATCGATGTCGCTCCACTTCTTGTAGGGATTGGCGACGATCTTGCCCTTGACCGGCACTTCCGCCGCCAGCGCCTGGAACAGCTGCTTCTTGGAGATGTTGAGATCCTTGCCCTTGCTCGACACCGCCATGCTGAGACCATCATAGCCGAGCAGGACCTCGGTGATGCTGGTCACGCCATTCTTCTTGCAGAGCTCGAACTCGGCCTTCTTCATGGCGCGCGACGCGCCGGTGATGTCGGCGTGGCTGGTGCCGACGCCCTGGCAGAAGACCTTCATGCCGCCGCCGGTGCCCGTGGATTCGACGACCGGGGCCGGACGCTTGGTGGCGCGGGCGAAACGTTCGGCCACGGCTTGGGTGTAGGGGAAAACGGTCGACGACCCGACGATCTTGATCTGGTCGCGGGCCTCGGCGGCGCCGGCCAGCCCGATCGTGGCGGCGGCGGCGAGGGCGAGAATTCTAGTCATCATGTCCTTGTGGCTCCGTATCGTGGGGGACTTGCGTCCGTTAATGGAAAGCGTCGGGAGCGGAAGCTTGCCCGCCCCACCGGGGCAAGCTAGTCGGCGGCGGGGTCATTTTTACTACAGGGAGATGACAGTTATGTTACATGGCCTGGTGCGCGGGCTCCGGGCCGAAATCGCGTTAATTATCAGTGAATTAACGTTACATGGCGACGGGAAAAATTACCCGGAAGGTGGAGCCGACCCCCGGCTGGCTCTCGACCTGGAGCACGCCGCGGTGGCGGTTGACGATGTGCTTGACGATGGCGAGCCCGAGGCCCGTCCCGCCGACCGCCCGCGACCGGGCCGCGTCGACCCGGTAGAAGCGTTCCGTCAGGCGGGGAATGTACTCGGCGGCAATGCCCTCGCCCTGGTCGATGACCGAAACCCGCACTACCTTCGCCGGGGCGCGCTCGCGCGTCCCGCGCGGCAGGTCGGCGGGAATCTCGCCGCTTTCCTCGGCGACGATCCGTACCGTGCCGCCCTTGCGGCCGTACTTGATGGCGTTGTCGATCAGGTTCTGGAACAGTTGGGTCATCTGGTCGTCGTCCCCGGCGATCCGGGCGATGGTGTCGGGCGCTTCAAGCACCAGCTTCACGTCCTTCTTCCGCGCTTCGAGATCGAGCGTGGCGACCACGCGTCCGAGGATGGCGGTGACGTCGACCGGCGTTTCGGGCGGCGTATGTTCGTTCATCTCGATCGTCGACAGCGCCATCAGGTCGCGTACCAGGCGTGACATGCGGCTTGCCTGCTCGTGCATGAGCTCGAGGAACTTGTCCTGGGCCTCCGCATCGTCGCGGGCGGGGCCGCGCAGGGTCTCGATGAAACCGATCAGCGTCGCCAGCGGCGTGCGCAGCTCATGGCTGGCGTTGGCGATGAAATCGCCGCGCATGCGTTCCGCCCGCCGCCGCTCGGTCAGGTCGTAGAGGGCGACCAGGACCCGGGCGCCCTCTGCGTCCGCCGAATCGAAGGGCACGATTTCGGCCCAGAAATAGCGGTCCACCGGTGCCGTGACGGTAAAGCCGACCGCCCGGCGTTCCTTCGACGCGAGCACGTCGTCGACCGTCTCGAGCACGCGCGGATCGCGGATGGCGACGGCAAGGTCTCCACCGGTCGGATCGCTGCCGACCAGATCGCGCGCGCCGCGGTTGACCGCGGTGATGCGTCTCTGGCGGTCGAGAAGCAGGAGCGGCTGCGGCAGTTCGTCGAAGGCGAGGCGGCTCGTCAGCGCGCCGTCGTGACGCTGGCGTTCGCGCTGCTCCGAATCACGGGCGATCCGGCGCATGGTCGCGGCCAGTTCGGTGGCCGTCGCCCATCCCGAAAACTTTACCTCCTTCGCCGCGCCGTGACGGGCAAGCTCGTCGCCGTACTGGGCGAGCCGCGTGAGGTCGCGCAGTACCGGCAGGGCGAGGATGGCGGCGATCAGGATGCAGCCGGCGGCGGCGGCGGCGGTCCACAGCGGGCTCAGGACCTTGAGCACCGCCAGCGCCAGGATCGCTGCGATCCCGGGCAACGCGCACATCGCCAAGGCGGAGAGGACCCTCCTCAGGGGCAGGCGTGGTTGGGCCATTCTGGACGGCTCTCCGTTCGCGCCGGCGCCCGTCGCGGTTCCGGCTGTGGTCGGAGACTAGCGCAACGTCTCGTGCGCTGCGAGGGCGGCCATGGTGACGATCTGCGATACCGAGGCGCCCATCGGCACGATCTGCACCGGCTTCTCGAGGCCGAGAAGCAGCGGTCCGATCACCGTCCCCCCGCCCAGCTCCTGCATCAGCTTGGCGGAGATATTGGCCGGGTCGAGCGCCGGCATCACCAGCACGTTGGCGGGCCCCGACAGGCGGCAGAACGGATAGTGCTGGCGCATCAGGTCGTAATCGAGGGCCACGTCCGCGGCCAGTTCGCCGTCGTATTCGAAATCCACCTTGCGGGTGTCGAGGATCTCCACTGCCTCGCGGATGCGCTTGCCCTTGTCGCGCAGCGGATCGCCGAAGTTCGAAAACGACAGCAACGCCACGCGGGGGAAGTGCCGCATGCGGCGCACCTCAGCGGCGGCCTGGATGGCGATATCGGCAAGCTCCTCGGGCACGGGAACTTCATGGACCAGGGTATCGGCAATGAACACCATGCGGCCGCGCGCGACCAGCACGGTCAGGCCGAAGGGACGTTCGCCGGCACGCTCGTCGAACACGCGGCGGACTTCGTTGTAGGACACGAAGGTCGAGCGCGTCAGGCCCGTAATCAGGGCATCGCCGTCGCCATGCGCCACCATGCAGGAGGCGAACACGTTGCGGTCGAGGTGCACCATGCGCTGGCAATCGCGGTAGAGAAGCCCGCACCGCTGGGAACGGGCGTAGAGGTACTCGATGTATTCCTTGTTGCGGTTCGACAGCGCCGCATTGGCGATCTCGAACTCGTCGGCATTGGCGATGCCGATGGACTTCATGGTCGCAAGCACGCGGTCCTTGACGCCGACCAGGATCGGGGTCCCGTAGCCGGCGGCCTTGTAGGACGCGGCAGCGCGGATGGCCTTTTCCTCCTCGCCTTCCGCGAAGACGACACGCCGCGGGTTGGCGCGCACCTCGCGGAAGATCATGTTGAGCGTTTCCGCCGTGGGGTCGAGGCGCGCCGACAGCGTCGCCTTGTATTCCTCGAGGTCCTCGATCGGCCGGGCGGCGACGCCGGTGCGCATCGCGGCCTTGGCCACGGCCGGTGGGATCGCCATGATCAGCCGCGGATCGAAGGGTGCGGGAATCAGGTAGTCGGGGCCGTAGTGCAGACGCACGCCCTGATAGGCGTCCGACACTTCGTCGGGCACGTCCTCGCGCGCGAGCTTGGCGAGCGCCTCGGCGGCGGCGATCTTCATTTCATCGTTGATGGCGCGCGCCCGGACGTCCAGCGCCCCGCGGAAGATATAGGGGAATCCCAGGACGTTGTTGACCTGGTTGGGATAATCCGACCGGCCCGTGGCCATGATCGCGTCCCGACGCGTCTCGCGGACCTCCTCGGGACGGATCTCGGGGTCGGGGTTGGCCATGGCGAAGATGATGGGGCTCTTGGCCATGGACTTGACCATATCCCGGTCGACCGCGCCCTTGACCGACAGGCCGAAGAAGACGTCGGCGCCCTTCATCGCCTCTGCCAGGGTGCGCGCCTTGGTCGGAACCGCGTGGGCGGATTTCCACTGGTTCATGCCCTTCTCGCGGCCCTGGTAGATGACGCCGGAGGTGTCGCACATGGTGACATTGTTGTGCGGCACGCCCATCCGCTTGACCAGTTCGACACAGGCGATGGCGCCGGCGCCGGCGCCGTTGACCACCATCCGGATGTCCTTGGGGTTGCGCCCGGTGATGTCGAGCGCGTTCAGCAGCCCGGCCGCGGCGATGATGGCGGTGCCGTGCTGGTCGTCGTGAAATACCGGAATGTCCATCAGCTCGCGCAGGCGCTGCTCGATGATGAAGCATTCCGGAGCCTTGATATCCTCGAGATTGATGCCGCCGAAGGTAGGCCCGAGAAAGCGCACGCAGTTGACGAATTCGTCCACGTCTTCGGTTCCGACCTCGAGATCGATGGCATCGACGTCGGCGAAGCGCTTGAACAGGACCGACTTGCCCTCCATCACCGGTTTCGAGGCCAGCGCGCCGAGGTTGCCGAGGCCGAGCACCGCGGTGCCGTTCGAGATTACCGCCACGAGGTTGCCGCGCACCGTATAGTCGTAGGCCTTGGACGGGTCCTTCCGGATGGCAAGGCAGGGCGCCGCGACCCCGGGCGAATAGGCGAGCGACAGGTCGCGCTGGGTGACCAGCGGCTTGGTCGGCGAAATCTCTATCTTCCCGGGACGCCCCTGGGCGTGGAAGGCGAGCGCCTCCTGGTCCTGAACGCGGTCGGTGGTGTTGGCCATAGTCAAAATCTTCCCGTGCTCGGCCGATCATTCCAAGGCGGCATCGGTCGCGGCCGCACCGACCCCCTGGGGCGAATGCTGACGAAACTTACGCTTTTTGGGCCTGTTGCCAAGTCCCAACTGGGCCCCGCCACCGCTGCCGCAAGGGACCGTTTTCCGCCCGGGCGCCAGGGCCTTCGGCGCCGATGCGGCGGTATGTTAGGTTGGTTCGTCGCCCGCGCGGGCGAATGAAAAGGGGACTATCACGGTGTCGGACAATACGCTTGAAAGCGAGGACGGGAACGCGCCGGAAGCGGGACCGGCGGGCGCCGGCGCGCTGCCGGTCACGCCGATGATGGTGCAGTACCTGGCGGTCAAGAAGGCGCACCCGGAGGGCTTGCTGTTTTACCGCATGGGGGATTTCTACGAGCTGTTCTTCGACGACGCGGTGGCTGCGTCGCGTGCCCTCGATATCACGCTGACCCACCGCGGCAAGCACCTGGGCGCCGATATTCCCATGTGCGGGGTCCCCGTCCATTCCCATGAGACTTATCTCGCGCGCCTCATCCGCCACGGCTTCAAGGTCGCCATCTGCGAACAGACCGAGGACCCGGCCGATGCGAAGAAGCGCGGCGCCAAATCGGTAGTCGCGCGCGACGTGGTGCGCATGATCACTCCCGGCACGCTGACCGAGGACACGCTTCTGGAATCGGGGCGCAACAACTTCCTGGCGGCGCTGGCGGAGGCACAGGGTGCGCTGGCGCTGGCCTGGCTCGACATTTCGACCGGTGCCTTCGTCGTCAGCGATGCAGAGCCTGCGCGCCTGCCGGCCGTGCTGGCCCGGCTCGCGCCCGGCGAGATTCTCGTTTCGGACCGGCTTGCGGCGCGTTCCGACATCGCCCGTGCCCTTGCCGCCCTGCGCGACGACGGCGGGGCACTCACCGTCCAGCCCGCCAGCCTGTTCGATTCGGCCAATGGCGAACACCGTCTCCGGCGTCTTTACGGCGTCACCTCCCTCGATGCCTTCGGTGCGTTCTCGCGTGCCGGCCTCGCCGCCGCCGGCGCGCTGGTCGACTATGTCGAACTGACCCAGAAGGGCGCCGTGCCGCGGCTCGCCCCGCCGCGCATCGAGGCCGCCGGCGCGGTAATGGAGATCGACGCCCAGACCCGGCGCAACCTCGAACTGACCCAGTCCATGTCGGGAACCCGGCGCGGCTCTTTGCTCGACGTGATCGACCGCAGCCGTACCGGCGCCGGAGCGCGGCTGGTCGCGGAGCTGCTGGCGGCGCCGCTCACCGACCCGGGAGAGATCAACCGCCGCCTCGATGCCGTCGCCTGGCTGGCGGGTGACGATGCCCCGGCGGGGCCGGTTGCCGAGGCGCTCGACGGCTGCCCCGATATCGAACGCGCACTCGCGCGCCTCACCCTCGGCCGCGGCGGCCCGCGCGACCTCGCGGCGCTGCGTGACGGGCTGGCCCGTGCCGGCGGGCTGGCCGCACGCCTCGGCGGGATTGATCGATCGACCGTCCCCGCACTCGCCGCCGACTGGATCCGGATGCTGGGGGATCACGCCCCTCGGGTGGATCATCTGTCGCGCGCGCTCGGGGCCGACCTGCCGCTGCTGGTGCGCGACGGCGGCTTCATCGCCCCGGGTTACGACGCGGCGCTTGACGAGACGCGCAGCCTGCGCGACGAAAGCCGGCGCCTCATCGCCGGTCTCGAACGCCGGTACCGCGACGCGGCGGCGATTCCGAACCTGCGCATCCGCCACAACAACGTGCTCGGCTATTTCATCGAGGTGCGGCCGAACCAGGCCGATGCGCTCTCGGCCGCGCAGGGGCCGCAGGGCGAGGAGAAATTCTTCCACCACCGCCAGACGATCGCGTCGGCCGTGCGCTTCAACACGGCGGAACTGGTGGAGCTGGAAACGCGCATCGCCCGTGCCGCCGACCGCGCGCTGGCGCAGGAGATGGCGATCTTCGACCGCCTCGTCGCCGAGGTGACGGCGCCCGCCGCCGCCGCGGCCATCGCCGATGCCGCCCGCGCGCTCGCCTGGTTCGACGCCACCGCGGGATTCGCGCGCCTTGCGCGGGAAGCCGAGTACGTGCGCCCGCGCGTCGACAATAGCCTCGACTTCCGCATCGACGCGGGCCGCCATCCGGGGGTCGAAGCGACGCTGCGCAAGGGCGACGGCGCCGCCTTCGTGCCCAACGACTGCGACCTTGGCGCTTGCGCTGATTCCGGCAACGGCGCCCGTGCCGCTGGGGCGGATGGCGGTGATGCCGACGGCGGTGCACAGTCCCGCCTGTGGCTGATCACCGGGCCCAACATGGCGGGCAAGTCCACCTTCCTGCGCCAGAACGCCCTGATCGCGGTGCTGGCCCAGATCGGCTCCTTCGTCCCCGCCGCCGCGGCGCATATCGGCGTCGTCGACAAGCTGTTCTCGCGTGTCGGCGCCGCCGACGACCTCGCGCGCGGGCGCTCGACCTTCATGGTGGAAATGGTGGAGACGGCGGCGATCCTGAATCAGGCGGGGCCGCGCGCGCTCGTCATACTCGACGAGATCGGCCGCGGCACGGCGACCTTCGACGGCCTCTCCATCGCCTGGGCGACGATCGAGCACCTGCACGAGGTCAACGGCTGCCGGGCATTATTCGCGACCCATTACCACGAGCTGACGGCGCTGGCCGCGCGTCTCGACGGGCTTTCGAACCACTGCATGCGGGTCAAGGAGTGGAAGGGCGACGTCGTCTTCCTGCACGAGGTCGGCCCCGGCACGGCGGACCGGTCCTACGGCATCCACGTGGCGCGGCTTGCCGGCCTGCCGGAGGCGGCGCTGGCGCGCGCCGACGAAGTCTTGCGCGCCCTCGAACAGGGGGAGAAGGCGGACCAGCTCTCGCGCCTGGCCGACGACCTGCCGCTGTTCGCCGCCGCGCCGCGCCCCAAATCGGGCGCGCGCGGCCCTGCCAGGCGCTCGGCGGTGGAAGAGACGCTGAAGGACGTGCATCCCGATGGCTTGACGCCGAAGGACGCGCTCGACCTCGTCTATCGCTTGAAATCACTGCTGCCGAAGGACGGGTCCTAGCGCCTGTCCCACTCTCGGCTGGCCCGCTGCGCGCCCTCGGGGGTGCGATAGACCGGCGCTTCCAGGGCGCCGGCGGCTGCCTTGTCGGGGGCCAACGTCTCGTCCCAGCGGTTGCCGACGTAGCGTCCGCCGGTATGCCCGTCGGACAGTTCCGACGCCAGCCAGACGATGGGCGTACGCATCACTCCGGGATCGACCAGCTTGCGCTCGGTGAGGAAGTTCTTCGGCACGAAGGCGGTCGCCGCGGCGCCGCCCGGGATCAGCGAATTGCAGGTGACGCCGGTGCCGTCGAGCTCTTCGGCGAAGATCAGCGTCTCCGCCTCGATCGCGCCCTTGGACGGACCGTAGGGTGCATTGCCCTTGCGCTGGATGGTGCCGAGCGACGTGGTGACGTTGACGAGGCGCCCCCACTTCTGCTTGATCAGGTGCGGCGTGACCGCGCGGCACATGTTGTAGGTGCCGACCACGTTGACGCGGATCACCTGGCCCCAGCGCAGGGGATCGGTTTCCCAGAAATTGATCGACGTGTCGGTGGCGTCCCTGGCGACGACGTTGAGCTGGCCCAGCGCCGCGTTGTTGACGACCATGTGCAGGCCGCCGAAGGCCTTGATCGTCTCGT
This sequence comes from Alphaproteobacteria bacterium, assembly GCA_009380075.1. GTDB lineage: Bacteria > Pseudomonadota > Alphaproteobacteria > SMXQ01 > SMXQ01 > WHSO01. The sequence continues at coordinate 14,509 of WHSO01000008.1, forward strand.
TCCGCGCCAGTTCGCACTGGGCGTAGTCGGAGATGTCATAGGGCAGGGCCAGGGCCTTGCCCGCGCCGCGTGCGGCGTTGATGTCGGCGACCGTCTGCTCGAGCTCGCTCACGTCGGGGCTCATGAGCCCGGCGCGCCCGCCCGCCTCGATGATGGCGTCGGCCATTTCACGGCCCATGCCGCGGCTCGCTCCGGTGACGATGGCCACCTTGCCGGTGAGATCGATGTTGCTCATCTGCTCCGAATCCTTGCGGGTGTAGAAAAGATCAGGCGTTGCCGAACAGCCGGCCCAGGCGGCCTTCGCGCGGCCAGCTGCCGAGCTTCGGCGCCAGGGCGCGGGTCACCGCCCACAGCACCGCCTGGTTGGAATTGACGCAGGGCTTGCCGGTGGCGCGCTCGATGGCGGGGATGGCCTCGATCTGCGTGGTGTTGGTGCACGACAGGAAGATTCCGTCGGCGGCCGGATGCGCGGCGATGCTGTCGCGCGCCATGTCGAGCCAGCGCTCCGGCGGAACATGGATATACTCGTCGCCGCCTTTCAGGTTGAGGCCGATGTCGTGCACCACCTCGAAACCGAGGCGGCCGAGATAGGCACGCTCGGCCTCGTTGACCGCCGGGCGATAGGGCGTCAGCAGCACCAGCGAGCGGATGGCGAGCGCCCGCAGCGCCTGGACGATGGCGGTGCCGGTGGCGAGCGCGGTGGCGCCGGTTTCCTCGGCGATCAGCTCGATCACCCGGGCCTCGACCTCGGGTCCTTCCTCCATGGCGCCGCCGGTGCAGTGGAAGCAGATGACATCGCATTTGGAATCGGCGAGCGCGCCGGCCGCGGCGCGGATTTCGTCATGGAGGGCGGAGATCGGCTTGTGCCACGGGCCGGTCATGCGCAGGCGGGTGACGTGGACCGCCAGCCCGTCAGGCGCGAAATGCTGCAACTGCGGCTCGCTCAGCCGGTTCGACGACGGGATGATGATGCCGAGCCGCGCCCGCGGCGTCTTCAGGTCGGCCGGTCGTGCACCGATCGCGTCGGACTTGATGCTGTGACCGGCTTCATCCATGTGGCGTCCCCGGGGATGCACGCAGGCCCGCGTGTTCTCGTTGGCGCCAGTATGGCCGGGCCGCAGGGGGAGTTCAACCGGGCCGCGCGCGCCCGCCGCCCTTGCCATCCCCGCACCGGCGCGGCTACAACCTTTCGGCAAATGGACAGGACCGCGGCCGGCGATCGCGGCCGCCAAGGGGGGAACCGGGAATGGACGACGTCAAGAACGCGCTGACGGTTCAGGAAATCATCGTCGCCGCCAAGAAGCGCATGGCGCCCGCCGCCTGGGATTTCCTTTCGGGCGGCGGCGAATCGGAAACCACGCTCAAGCGCAACCGCTGGTCACTCGATTCCATCGCCTTCCGCCCGCGTGTGCTGATCAGCGTCCCCGATCCCGACCCGTCCACCACGTTCCTGAACCACAAGATCCGCATCCCCGTCATCTGCGCGCCGGTCGGCTCGCTGCACCTGATGGACCCCAACGGGAACCTCCCGGTCGTGCATGCCATGGACCGCTTCGGCTCGATGGCGGCCATTTCCATCATGTCGAACCCGCGGCTCGAGGACTGCGCCGCCGAGACCAAGGGCTGCAAGATCTTCCAGCTCTACGTGCGGGGCGACTGGGACTGGGTGCGCAAGACGCTGGACCGGGTCACTGCCGCTGGCTTCGATTCCCTCGTCATCACTGTTGATACCGCCCATTACGGCCGGCGCGAACGCGATCTCTACAACCGCTTCCTGCGCCGGGCCACGGCGCAGCGCGCCAACCTCGAAGGCATCGACCTCGACGGCGAATGGAAATACCGCGGCACGCTCACCTGGGACTTCGTCGAGGCGTGCAAGAAGCATTGCGGCCTGCCGGTGATGGTCAAGGGCATCGCCACGCGCGAGGATGCCGAGATCGCGCTCCAGCGCGGCATCGACGTGATCTGGGTGTCGAACCACGGCGGTCGCCAGATGGACCACGGCCGCGGTGCCATGGCCTGCCTGCCGGAGATCGCTGCCGTCGCCAAGGGCAAGGTACCGATCGTCATCGACGGCGGCTTCCTGCGCGGCACCGACGTGCTCAAGGCCATCGGCCTCGGCGCCGATGTCGTCGCCATCGGCAAGCTTCAGGGCTGGGCGTTGGCGGCGGGCGGCGAGGACGGTCTCGTGCGCTGCTTCGAAATCCTCGAGACCGAGATGAAGATCAACATGGGCCTGCTCGGCGTCAACAAGCTCGCCGAGATCACGCCGGCGCATTTCTTCCACGACGCGCCGGTGATGAACGAGCCGTCCCTCGTCTCGCCCTATCCGGTGGTCACCGAGGCCTTCCGCCGCTGGGACAGCGGCAGCTATTAGGGCGTTCCCTGACGCACCTGGGTCACGCCGATCAGCCGGCGCAGGATCCTGAGGCCCCAGTCGTGATAATCGGCCCCCGCGTGGGAGGCGCAGGCGTCCGCCAGCACCACCGGCGTGTAGCCGCCCTCGAACAGGGCGATGGCCGAGGCGAGCACGCAATTGTCGGTGGCGATGCCGCAGAGATGGACCTCCCCGGCGCCGGCGGCGTCGAGCATGGCGCGCACTTCCGCCGTCAGGCAGGAATAGGCGCATTTTTCGACGACCCGCACGCCCATGCGCGGAGTGAACGCCAACGCCGTGTCGTCGCTTCCCGGCGCGAAGCGGGTCCAGCCGATCAGCCGGCGGTGGGCCGAGCCTTCGGGATTGACGAATCGGGTCACGATGACCGTCCCGTAGCGGCCCTGCAGGGCGTCCACCCGTGCCGGAACGTGCGCCGTTGCCGGGTTGATGAAACCGCGCTGCACGTCGATGATGATCAGTACCGGCGTCACTGGCGTCCCGTTTTCCAGCCGTCCGCGCACGGCCGGGCGGTTTGTGGCATACTCCGCCCGCCCGTAACCTGATATTAGCAGGATCGCGTACCATATAGTCGCGGGAGGCCGCCCGAGGCCCGCCGTTGCCCGCCCAGCATTGGACCGACATGAGCGAAGCCGTTTCCTTTACCCCCGTTGTCCGCCGCCCGGCTCCGCGGCGCGCCGCCACCCGGCCGGTCGGCGCGGCGCTGGTGGAATTCACCGCCCGTCTCCAGGCGCTTGCCGCCGAGAGCAACGCGGATACCGCGATGCGAACCACGGTGCTGGCCCTGGCGCGCGAGGCCCTCGCCGTCGAGCAGGCGGCCGTGCGCGAGAGATTCTTCGCCCATGCCCTGAGCGGCACCGAAGTGGTGGCGGCCAACGCCCGCGTCGTCGATACGCTGATCGCGGCACTCCACGACTTCGTCACCGGCCACGTGTTCCCGCGCGCCAATCCGACCCAGGGCGAACGCATGGCGCTGGTCGCCCAGGGCGGTTATGGACGGGGCGAACTCGCGCCCCGCTCCGACATCGACCTCCTGTTCCTGCTGCCGTACAAGAAGACGCCCTATTCGGAACAGGTCATCGAATACATCCTCTATCTGCTGTGGGACCTCGGCTTCAAGGTCGGGCAGGCAATACGGTCGGTGGAGGATTGCGTGCGCCTCGCCAAGCAGGACATGACGATCCGCACGGCGCTTCTCGAATCGCGCCTCATCCGCGGCGACGCGGAGCTCTATGAATCCCTGCGCCGCCGCTTCCGTGCCCACGTGATGGAAGGCACCGCAGCGGCCTACGTCGACGCCAAGCTCGCCGAACGCGATGCGCGCCATCAGCGCGTCGGCGATTCGCGCTACGTCCTCGAACCCAACGTGAAGGAGGGCAAGGGCGGGCTGCGCGATCTTCACACCCTGTTCTGGATCGCCAAATACACCTATGGCGTGGACGACGTGTCGCGGCTGGTCGAGCTCGGCGTGCTGTCGGAGCGCGAGGCCATGCGCTTCGCAAAGGCGCAGGACTTCTTCTGGACGGTGCGCTGCTTCCTCCACTATCTGACCGAGCGCGAGGAGGACCGGCTCACCTTCGACATGCAGGAACGCATCGCGGAGCTGATGGGCTACACCGATCACGCCGGGACGCGCGGCGTCGAACGCTTCATGAAGCATTACTTCCTGTGGGCCAAGGAGGTCGGCGACCTGACGCGCATCTTCTGTGCCGCGCTCGAGGACCAGAACCGCCGCCGCCCAAAGCTGAATTTCAAGTTCTGGGGCGGCGGCGCGCGCACCGTCGATGGCTTCACCATCGAGAAGGGCCGTATTCGCGTCACCTCGGACACCGCCTTCAGCGACGATCCGGTGGCGCTGATCCGGCTGTTCCAGGTCGCCCATCGCGAGGACGTGGATATACATCCGGCGACGCTCAAGCTGATCACGCGGTCGCTGCGGCTGATCGGCGACAAGCTCCGGCGCAACGAGGACGCCAACCGCCTGTTCCTCGACCTTCTGACCGATCCGCGCAACCCGGAGGTCGTGCTCCGCCGCATGAACGAAGCCGGGGTCTTCGGCCGCTTCGTGCCGGACTTCGGGCGCGTCGTCGGCCAGATGCAGCACGACATATATCATGTGTACACGGTGGACGAGCACACCATCTTCGCGCTCGGCATCCTGCACCGCATCGAACTGGGCGGGCTGAAGGACGTCATGCCGGTCGCGAGCGAAGTAATCCACAAGATCGAATCGCGCCGCGCACTCTACGTCGCGCTGCTGCTGCACGACATCGCCAAAGGCCGCGGCGGCGACCATTCGGTGCTGGGGGCGCGAGTCGCCGAACGTCTCGGCCCGCGCCTCGGCCTCACGCCCGAAGAAACCGAGAGCGCCGCCTGGCTGGTGCGCTACCACCTGATCATGTCGACCACCGCCTTCCGCCGCGATATCGACGACATGCAGACCCTTGCCGATTTCGTCGCCCTCGTGCAGTCGCCGGAGCGTTTGCGCATGCTGCTGTGCCTGACCGTCGCCGATATCCGGGCCGTCGGTCCCACGGTGTGGAACGGGTGGAAGGCGGCACTGCTGCGCGAGCTCTACTACGCCGCCGAGGCCGAGATGTCGGGCCAGAACACCGGCCATGCCCGGGCGGAGCGGGTCAACGCGGCGCGCGATGCGCTGAAGGCGCGCTTCAAGGGCTGGACCGGCGCAGAAGTGGATGACTACGTGGCGCGCGGCTATGCGCCCTATTGGCTGTCGCTGGACACCGAGACCCATCTGCGCCACGCCGAGATCGTGCGCGCGGCGGAAAGGGCGGACCGGCCCCTGACCATCGACCTTCGGGTCGACTCATTCCGCGCCGCGACCGAAGTCACCATCTATGCGGTGGACGACGCCGGACTGTTCTCGCGCATCGCCGCCGGCATCGCCCTCGCGGGCGCGAACATTGTCGACGCGAAGATCTTCACCATGGCCGACGGCATGGCCCTCGACAGTTTCTGGGTGCAATCGGTGGACGGCAGGCCGGTGACCGAGGCGGTCGCCTTGCGTCGCCTGAAGGATACGCTGGAAAAGGTCATTTCCCGGAGCCGCCGCCTCGGCCGGAAACTGCACATCAAGGCGACGCTGCCGGCGCGCACCCGCGTGTTCCGCGACCAGCCGCGCGTGGTGGTGGACAACGCGGCGTCGAACACCCACACGGTGATCGAGGTCAACGGACGCGACCGTCCGGGATTCCTCTACGACGTGACCCATGCGTTGACCGAGCTCAATCTCCAGATTTCCTCGGCCAAGGTTTCGACCTACGGCACCCGCGCGGTGGACGTGTTCTACGTGAAGGACATCTTCGGCCTCAAGATCACCCATGACGGGCGCATCGCGGAGGTGCGCGCCCGCCTGCTCGAGGCCCTGACCGAACCGGAGGAAGTCCGGCCCGCGGGGGAACGGAAGTCCGCGGTCCAGCCGTCCAGGCCGGACGCGAAGCCTGCGGCACAGGGGCGTTCCCGTGGGGCGGCGAAGACGAAATCCGGGAGTGGCGGCAAGGGCAAGGCGTCGCGCGCCGCCAAGTCCCGCCGCAAGCGGAGCGCGGGCCACCGGCCACGCAGCCCGGCCGGTTGATGCCTCCGGCCGCCGCCTAAGTCCGCGCCCCACCGATGGCCCTGCTGCGCTCCATCACCACCGTCGGCGGCTATACGCTGATGTCCCGCCTGCTCGGCTTCTTCCGCGACATGTTGTTCGCGTCAACGCTCGGCGCAGGTCCGGCCGCGGACGCGTTCTTCGTCGCCTTCAAGTTTCCCAACCTGTTTCGCCGTCTGTTCGCCGAGGGCGCCTTTTCCGTCGCCTTCGTACCGATCTTCGCGGGCCTGTTGACGACGGCGGGGGAAAGGCCGGCCCGCCGCTTCGCCGAGGAATCCTTCGCCGCGCTTCTGGCGGTCCTCGTCGTTTTCGTTTGCGTGGTCGAAATCCTGATGCCCTGGGCCATGGTCGCGATCGCACCGGGGTTCCGTGCGGATGCGGCGAAGTTTGCGCTGGCGATCGATCTCACCCGCATCACCCTGCCCTATCTCCTGTTCATTTCCCTCGTGGCGCTGATGGGGGCGGTGCTCAACTCCTACGACAGGTTCGCCGCCGCCGCCGCCGCGCCGGTGGTGCTCAATCTCGTTCTCATCGCGTCCGTCCTCGGCTGGGAGTTCCTGGGACGAACCCCCGCCCGCAGCCTGGCCTGGGGGCTCGCGCTCGCGGGGGTGATGCAGTTCGCCTGGATGGGCCTGGCGCTCGCCCGCCACGGCTTCAACATGCGATTGCGCCTGCCGCGCCTCACGCCCAATGTGAAGCGCCTGTTGCGCCTGATGCTGCCGGTCGCCTTCGGTGCCGGTATCTACCAGATCAACGTGCTGATGGACATGATCATCGCATCGTTCCTGCCGTCGGGCGCAATTTCCTACCTCTACTACGCCGACCGCGTGAACCAACTGCCGCTCGGCGTCATCGGCATCGCCGTGGCGACGGCGCTCCTGCCGCTGATGAGCCGCCAGATTCGCGCCGGCAACGAGGCGAATGCTCTCGGCAGCCAGAACCGTGCCGTCGAGTTCGCCGCGTTCCTTACCCTCCCCGCCGCCCTCGGCCTCATCGCGGCCGCGCAGCCCATCGTCTCCGGCCTGTTCGGCCGCGGCGCGTTCGGCGCCCAAACGCAGGAAGCGACGGCACTCGCACTCATGGCCTTTGCCATCGGTCTGCCGGCCCACGTCCAGGTCAAGGTCCTGGCGACGGCGTATTTCGCGCGCGAGGATACGGCGACCCCGGTCAAGGTCGGTGCGCTGGCGCTCGCGGTCAACCTCGCCTTCAATCTGGCGCTGATGGGCCCGCTCGGGCACATCGGCATTGCGCTCGCCACCTCGATCGCGGCGTGGGTGAACGCCGGCCTGCTGGCCTGGCTTCTGCTCCGCCGCGGACGGCTGCAGCCCGACGCGCGCCTGCGGCGCAAGCTGCCGCGGATCGCGCTGGCATCGGCCGTCATGGCCGGTGCCGTGGCCGGCATCGTCCATGGGTTTCCGGAGGCCATCGGCTGGAACGAAAGCATGCGGTTCGGTTTCGTCGTCGCGGTCGTGGCCGGCGGCGGCCTGCTTTACGCGGTGCTCGCGCTGATCGGCGGGGCGGTGACCCTGGGCGAACTGCGCACCGCGATGCGCCGCCCCGGTCCGGTGGCGCCGACCGGCTCCTCGTCCCCCGGCTGAGCGGACGGGCCGACCTGTGCGCTTGACCGGGCGATGGGTTTGAGGCGATAAACCCGCCCGTTGGGGGAGCGCTCGAGGCCCATGAACCGAATCTTTTCAGGCGTGCAGCCGACCGGGAACCTGCATCTCGGCAATTACCTCGGCGCGATCCGCAACTGGGTCGCGCTTCAGCGCGACTACGACTGCGTCTTCTGTATCGTGGACCTGCACGCGCTGACGCTGCCGCAGCGGCGCGACGAGCTGCGTGCCAATACACGCGAGGTCGCGGCCGCGTATATCGCCGCGGGCATCGATCCCGACCGCTGCATCATCTTTAACCAGGCGGCGGTTTCGGGACATTCGGAACTGGCCTGGCTCCTGGGGTGTATCACGCCGCTCGGCTGGCTCAACCGCATGACCCAGTTCAAGGAGAAGGCAGGCCGGCACCGCGACAACGCCGGGCTCGGTCTTTACGCCTATCCTGTGCTGATGGCCGCGGACATCCTTCTTTACAAGGCGACGCACGTGCCGGTGGGCGAAGACCAGAAGCAGCACCTGGAGCTCGCGCGCGACATCGCCGGCGCCTTCAACCGTCAGTACGAAACCGAGTTCTTCCCGCTGCCCGAACCCCAGATCCTGGGGGAGGCCACCCGCGTCATGAGCCTGCGCGACGGCCGCGTCAAGATGAGCAAGTCCGACCCATCGGAATACTCCCGCATCAACATGACCGACGACGCCGACACCATCGCCCTCAAGGTGCGCAAGGCCAAGACCGACCCCGACCCGCTGCCGCATGAGGTCAAGGGACTGGAAAATCGCCCCGAAGCGGCCAACCTCGTCAGCATCTACGCCGCACTTGCCGAGACCTCGCGCGAGGCGGTGCTGGCGGAATTCGGCGGCAAGATGTTTTCCATCTTCAAGCCGGCGCTGTCCGATCTCGCGGTCGCCCGGCTCGGGCCGATCGGCCAGGAGATGTCGCATCTGCTCAAGGACCGCGGCCTGATCGACGGCATCCTGCACAAGGGCAGCGAGCGTGCCAATGAAATCGCGCGCCATCACATGGCGGAACTGCACGATATCGTCGGTATCCTGCGGCCATAGAGCCCATTTTTCCAGGATTGAACGGGCCCCGCTTGCCGAGCGGCGCGGCGATCCGCGCGGAGGACGGCGCCGCCGATTCCGCTTGAGCTTTCGGCGCATCGGGCGCACAACACCGCCGCGCGGCGCAGGACGTGCTGCGCCGCCGTCGCGACGTGAAGCGGATGCAGGTCTATCTCCCCATCGCAGGCATTTCGGTGAACGCCCTCCTCATTCTGGGGATGGGCGGGCTGGTCGGTTTCATGTCCGGTCTGTTCGGGGTCGGCGGCGGCTTCCTGATCACGCCGTTGCTGATCGTCACCGGTATTTCACCGGCCGTCGCTGTCGCCACCGGCGCCAACCAGGTGGTGGCGTCCTCGGCCTCGGCGGTGCTTGCCCATTGGCGGCGCGGCAACGTCGATTTCAAGATGGGGGCGGTTCTTCTCCTCGGCGGCCTGGCGGGCTCGGGCGCCGGGGTCGCCCTGTACACCTGGCTGCGCGCGGCCGGCAATCTCGATACCGCCGTGGCGATCGCTTACGTCCTGCTGCTCGGTACCGTCGGCGGGATGATGCTGGTGGAATCCGCACGCACCATGCTGCGCCGCGCGCGGCCGACCGCGCGGCGCAAGCTGCATCAGCACACCTGGCTGCACGGCCTGCCGCTGAAGGCGCGGTTCCCGCGCTCGCGGCTCTATATCTCGGTGCTGCTGCCGTTCGCCATTGGGCTCGGTGTCGGCGTGCTGACCGCGATCATGGGGGTCGGCGGCGGCTTCATCATGGTGCCGGCGATGATCTACCTCCTCGGCATGCCGACCGGCGTCGCCATGGGCACCTCGCTGTTCCAGATCATCTTCGTCACCGCCAACGTCACCTTCCTCCAGTCCGTCGGCAACCAGACGGTGGACGTCGTGCTGGCGGCGCTGCTTCTGGCCGGCGGCGTGGTCGGCGCCCAGTTCGGCTCGCGGCTCGCCTGGCGCCTTCGCGGCGAACAGTTGCGCGGCCTTCTGGCGCTGATCGTGCTTGCGGTGGGACTCGAAATTTCCGTCGACCTCGTAGCTAAACCCAGCGATCTCTTTTCCATCGCCGGGGCGCCCGGAGGCGAGTAGCCGCACCCGCGATGGGGATTTTGGCGTTTATGCCCCAATTTCCCTTGCGCTTTGCGGCGCGCGGGCGCACAAGGGACGACACTCCAAGAACCTCCGGATCGGTGGCCGGCGCCGCTCTCCTCCATGCAGATTTATCTGCCCATCGCCGAAATCTCGATTGATGTCTTCCTGCTGCTGGGAATGGGCGGGGCCGTCGGTTTTCTGTCCGGGCTGTTCGGGGTCGGCGGCGGCTTCCTGCTGACGCCGCTGCTGATCTTCACCGGGGTTTCTCCGGCGGTGGCCGTGGCGACGGAAGCGAATCAGGTGGTGGCGTCCTCGGTCTCCGGAGTGCTGGCCCATTGGCGCCGCGGCAATGTCGATTTCAGGATGGGGGCGGTGCTCCTGGCCGGCGGTCTTGCCGGGTCGGGCGTCGGTGTCTGGGCCTATTCGGCCTTGCGCGAGATCGGGCAGCTCGACCTCGTCATCGCCATCAGCTACGTCGTCTTCCTCGGCGTCATCGGCGCGCTCATGCTGATCGAATCCAGCCGCGCCATCCTGCGCAGCCGCCGGCCGGACGCGGGAATGCGCAAGCTGCACCAGCACACCTGGTTGCACGGCCTGCCGCTGAAGATGCGTTTCCGCAAGTCGAAGCTCTATATCTCGGTGCTGCTGCCGATCGCGATCGGATTCATTGTCGGTTTCCTGTCGGCGATCATGGGCGTCGGCGGCGGGTTCATCATGGTGCCGGCGATGATCTATCTTCTCGGCATGCCGACGATCACCGTGGTCGGCACGTCGCTGTTCCAGATCATCTTCGTCACCGCCAATGTCACGTTTCTCCAGGCGGCGCACAACCATACCGTGGACGTGGTGCTCGCCCTGATCCTGCTGACGGGCGGTGTGGTGGGGGCCCAGTTCGGCTCGCGCTTCGCCGGCCGGCTGCCGGGCGAACAGCTGCGCGGCCTGCTTGCCCTGATCGTTCTGGCGGTCGGCGCCCGGATCGTGTACGGCCTGGTGACGACCCCGGCCGATGTCTTCTCTCTCGGCTCGGCGGGGGGCGCGGAATGACCGCGACCGTGAAGCGCCGCGCCCTCGCCGTGGTGGCGACGCTGGCGCTGGCCGGGCTGGCGCTGGCGCCGTCCGCGCGCGCCCAGCAGGTCGTCGCGGACCTGTCCCGGCATCTCGTCGGCATCACCACCGGTTTCGTCGGGACCGAGGTGCTTCTGTTTGGCGCGACGGAGGGCGAAGGCGACGTCATCGTCGTCGTCCGTGGCCCCGACCGGCGCGAGACGGTGCGCCGCAAGGCCCGCGTCGGCGGAATCTGGGTCAACACTGACGAGGTCGCGTTCCCTGCCGCACCGTCCTTCTATGCCGTCGCCGCTTCGGGCCCGGTGGGCGAGATCGTGTCCCCCCGTATCCTGTGGCGCCACCGAATCGGCACGGAGAATCTGGAGCTCCGGCCGGTGCGTCCGCTGGATGCGTCGGACCTGGCGGCGTTCCGGGACGGCCTCCTGCGCAACAAGGTCCGCCAAGGGCTCTATCACGACAAGCCGGGCCGGGTGACCTTTCTCGGCAACCGCCTGTTCCGCGCGAACCTCTATTTCCCCGCCAACGTCCCCACCGGCACCTACACGGTCGAGGTGCTGCTGGCGCGGCAGGGTCAGATCGTCAGCGCCCAGACGACGCCGCTGCTGATTTCGAAGATCGGAATCGGCGCCGAGGTGTACCGCTTTGCACACGAAAATTCGGTGTTCTACGGTATCTTTGCGATCGTGATGGCGCTGGCGGCGGGATGGATCGCTGGGGTCATCTTTCGAAAGGGCTGAGCCATGCCGAAGACGGAAAGATCACGCCCGGGTGCCGCGGCGACGCCGCGTGGCGGCAGGGAACGCATCTTCCTTGTCGTGGTCGACGCCACCAAGGAGCATGAGAAGGCCCTGCGTTTCGCCTCTCTTCGGGCCCGCAATACGGGTGGCCGCGTGGCGCTTCTCTATGTCCTCGAGCCGGCGGAATTCCAGCACTGGATGGCGGTCGAAAGCCTGATGCGCGAGGAACGCCGCCAGGAGGCGGAGGCGTTGCTGCAAAGGGTCTCGGCCGAGGTGCAGAAAGTGTCGGGGCTGACCCCGGTGTTCTACCTGCGCGAGGGCAATGTTCACGACGAGCTGTTGAAGCTGATCGACGAGGAGCGGAGCATCTCGATCCTCGTCCTTGCCGCCGGCACCGACAAGAAGGGCCCCGGACCCCTGGTGTCCCAGCTCGCCGGGAAGCAGTCGGGCTCGCTCCGGATTCCGATCACCATCGTGCCGGGAAACCTGTCCGACGACGATATCGACGCCCTGACCTGATCCGGTCCCGTCGCGCAGCCTTGTGTTGTAATTTTGCAACATGATCGGGCCGATTGGGTTCGATTCGATGTTGCGTATGTTTTCGTCGCGTCGAACGAAAATGTCCCAGTCGCCGAAAACGTGGGTCAATTAAGGTTAACCCGCTGATTTAAAAGAAATAATTTGACTTGATTTTGATTTGATTTGTCCCCACCTTCAATCCTAGGCCCGTGGTCGGCGGGGCCTGCATTATCCACCGCTGATGCCCATATTTCCTTCGGTACCGGCGGTTCCGGTCAATGCTGGAGACCTGTTCTCAGATGTTCATCCAAACTGAAACCACGCCTAATCCCGCAACCCTGAAGTTCCTTCCCGGCCGTGCCGTGATGGAGGGGTCGACGGCCGATTTCCGCGTCCCGCCGGCGCCGGGGGTATCGCCGCTGGCGGCCCGGCTCTTTGCGGTGGAGGGGGTCGATGGTGTCTTCCTGGGCACCGACTTCATCACCGTGACCAAGGCCGATGGCCGCGACTGGCAGGTTGTGAAGCCGATCATCCTGGCGGCCATCATGGAGCATTACACCTCGGGCGAACCGGCCGTCGTCGCGGCGACGGGGGATAACGCCGAGGCGGAGGGCGCCGACAGCGACGTCGTCGCCCAGATCAAGGAGCTGCTCGAAACGCGGGTGCGCCCCGCGGTGGCCCAGGACGGGGGCGACATCGTATTCCGAAAGTATGAGGAAGGCATCGTCTACCTCCGGATGCAGGGATCGTGCTCGGGCTGTCCAAGTTCGGCGGCGACCCTGAAGGTCGGTATCGAAAACATGCTTAAGCACTTCATTCCGGAGATCAGGGAAGTCCGTCCGGTGGAATAAGGTCCGCAGAGGCCGCGTCCGCAGGGCGGTGAGGCAGTCATTAAGTACGTTATCGTCAAAAGGATTGGTCGGTTGGGGACGGCCATTTGCACGATCTGAAAGGATTGTTGAGAATGGCAAAAACAAGAATATCGGTGGGCCTGAGCGGATTGCGTGACATGGCCGCCGGCATGCCCTCTCTTGCGGCGCATCTGCCGAAGATGAAGTCCGGGGCTGTCGGTGTGATCGTCGGAATGGGGGTCCTGGCTGGCGCGACCGCCCTGTTCAACCCCGCCAGGGACGAGCTCTGTCACCGCTCCGACCGCCAGCTGGTGGCCTCCGCCCAGGCGATGCCGCTGCCGGGCGACCTGCTCAAGCCCCAAGGCGTCACCGTCGTGCCCGCCAGTGCCGGAAAGCTCTACCGGGACTTCCGCGCCATCGGCTATCGGCTCGAAAGCGTGATGGCCGGCACCGGAGCGGTCCCGCGGGTCTTCGTCAAGGCGATGCCGAAGGACCTGCACGACCTCCGCTCCGTCGACACGCGCAAGCAGGTCTTCATCAAGACCATGCTGCCGCTGATCCTCCGGGTGAACGAGGACCTGCGCCAGACCCGCGCCCGCATCGACGAACTCAGCGGGCGCGCCTCGGAAGGTCGCGTCCTGTCCGCGGCGGAACATGCCTGGCTCGACGCCCAGTACGAACGCCACCGCGTGCCGCACGGCGATACCGCGCTTCTGCTGCGACGGGTCGACGTGATTCCGCCGTCGCTCGCCCTCGCCCAGGCGGCGGAGGAATCGGGCTGGGGTACGTCGCGCTTCGCACAGGAAGGCCGCGCGCTGTTCGGCCAGCGCACTCATGCCGACGGTGTCGGCCTCGTGCCGGTGGCCCATGCCGGCGAATCGATTATCAAGGTGAAGTCCTTCGAGGCGCTGCTCGACGGCGTGCGCTCCTACGCGTTCAACCTGAACACACACAACGCCTATGCCGAGTTCCGCAAGCTGCGGGCGAAGATGCGGGAAATGTCGGGAGACGTCGGCGGGCTCGATTCGCTGCAGTTGAGCGAAATGCTGTACCACTATTCCGTACGCGGCCCGGATTACGTCGACAGCATCAAGACCATCATCCGCGTCAACAAGTTGCGTCGTCTCGATGGCGCGCGATTGACGGAGATCGCCGGCGGCCGGTACAGCCTTCCCGGCGCCTGACAGATATCGTCGTGACTGAAACGGCCTCCGGCACACCCCGGGGGCCTTTCATTTTTTGGTCGTCCCCGTCTCAGCGCAGCGCCAGCGACTTCGGCACGTAATACTGATAGCCGAACCAGCGCCAGCGGCCGCCCCGTGCCGGAAGCGTGCAGTTGATCCGCGCCCGCCCGGCCCGCAACGCCGACGGCAGGCGCACCTCGATCCGCCGCGCACCCAGCCGCTCGATTGCGAGCTTGCCGTGCTGCGACGAGTAACAGGCGAGGAGGTTTCCCGGCGGCACGCCCTCGGGCACGGTGAAGCCGAAGGGCGGCGGGTTGCGTTGCAGGGTCGGATCGGATGGGCTGATATCGGTCGCGTAAAGCGGCAAGGCATTGACCGCGAGGCGAAAGCGTTCGATCGACCCGTAGGTCTCATTGAGCGCGAACCGCGGCAGGTAATCCATGTTCGATTTTGGATGCAGCACGCCGGAATGCTGGCCGAAGGCGGCGACGAATCCGGCCTTGCGTGCGGCGGCCAATACGTGTGTCGAGGCTTCGCCGTAGGGATAGGCGTGAATGGTCGGGCGGACGCCGAGCTCTTTCTGCAGCATCGCGCTGGACATCTCCAGTTCCTCGGCGATCCGCCGGTTGCCCAGTTCGGGAAGACGGGCATGGGTGACCGAATGATTGGCGATGGTCACTCCGGCCTTCGCCATCTCGCGGACCTGGTCCCAGGTCATGTATTCGCCGCCCGGTCGCTCGGCGATCTGGCCGGTGGCGACGAACAGTGTGAACGGCAGGTTCGCCGCGCGCAGGCGCGGCCAGGCCTCGCGGTAGACGGAGGTGAAGGCGTCGTCCACGGTGATCGCCACGGTCCGGTCCGGCAACCGGCGTCCGTCGCGGAGCGCCGCGACGACCTCCGGCAGGGCCAGGACCCGGTACGCGCTGCTGGTCAGCTCCCGGATATGGGCCTCGAACTGGTCGATACGGATGCTGGTGGCGGGATAGCGGGCTTCGCCGAAACGGTGATACATCAGCACCACCGCGGAACCGGCGGCGGCATCCATGTGCTCGAGTGTCGGCGCCTGGGCCCAGGCGCCCGGGCCCGACAGCGCCAGCGCGACGCCCGCCGCCGCTGCCTGCCGCGCGCCACCAGATACCAGGATCGGCCGAAGGAACCGCAGGGACATGGGACGCGCTCCTCACAGGGTCTGGAGATTATGGGCGTGACGGCGGCCGTGGCAAGCCGATGCCGCCGGCCGGCCGCGCC
Source organism: Alphaproteobacteria bacterium (assembly GCA_009380075.1). Classification (GTDB taxonomy): domain Bacteria; phylum Pseudomonadota; class Alphaproteobacteria; order SMXQ01; family SMXQ01; genus WHSO01. The sequence continues at coordinate 29,884 of WHSO01000008.1, forward strand.
GGGGGCGGTCAGGATGCGGGCATCATCGGCCGGGGCAGGGCGCGGTCGGAAATCAGCGGGAACCTCCGCGAATCGAACATCTGGTAATGCCACCACTCGTTACGGTAAAAGTCCCAACCGGCGGCGGTCATCAGGCCGAGCAGCAGGTGGCGGTTGCGCGCGGCCCCGGCGTCGATCCCACCGGCACCGTGGTGAGAGCGCGGCGTGAAGGCATCGAATGCGGTGCCCATGTCGAGGGCACGACCGTCCCGGTCGATGAGGGTAAGATCCACCGCCACGCCGCGCGAATGGGGCGAGCCCCGGCGCGGGTCGGCAAGAAATTCGGGGTCCGGGGTATGGTTCCACAAGACCCATTGTGCCTCGGTCGGACGAAAGGCGTCGAACAGGCGCAGCCGGAGGCCGATCTCGGCGGCCAGCGCCACCGCGCGCTGCAGCAGGGCGGCCGCTTCCTCATGAAGGTAGCAGCCCGGCCGGGCGTAGACCGGCCGGCCCGTGAAGTTGTCCGCGCCGGCGTAGGCGATGGCGAGGTCGACGTCGAACGCCGGCGGCGCGACCTCCACCAGCGCCGCACCTTCGGTCAGGATGACGGGTTGCTCGGTCATGTCCCGGCCGATTTTAGCACGCAAGCCGGTGCCGGGGACACGCGATGAGCATCACCCTCGGCCTCGATACCTCGACCACGGCCTGTTCGGCGGCGGTGCTGCGGGACGACCATATTGCCGCCTTTCGATTCGAGGAGATGGAACGCGGTCAGGCCGAACGGCTCAATCCGATGGTGGCCGAGGTCATGGCTGAGGCCGGCATCGCCTTCGCCGACCTGTCCCTGGTCGCCGTCACCATCGGTCCCGGGGCCTTCACCGGACTGCGCATCGGCCTCGCCTGCGCCCGCGCCATAAACCTTGCCGCGGACGTGCCGGTCGCCGGCGTGACCACGTTTGCGGCGCTGGCCCGGGCGATCCCCGAGGCCGAGCGCGAGGGCCGCGAAGTCCTGGTCTGCGTCGACGGCAAGCGTCGTGATGTCTTCGTCCAGCGTTTCGATGCGGCCCTTGCACCGCTCGGCGCGCCGGGTGCGCTCGATCCCGACGCGGCGGCAGCAGCGCTGCGCGCGGGCGCCTACCTCATTGCGGGTGACGGCGCGGTGCGCCTGCGTGCCGCCCTCGGCGCTGCCAATGATGTCGGCGAAAAAGTGGCGGCACGGCTGCGGTTCTCGAGCGCGGTGGCGCCGCCGGACGCCCGCCATGTCGCCGCCCTCGGACGGGCGGCGGGGCACTCGCCGACGCTGCCGCGCCCGTTCTACATCCGTCCGCCCGACGCGCGCCTGCCCGCTGCTTCGTGAGGGCGGCCGCGATGGAAACGCCCGCGACCCGCATTCTCATCGTTCCCGCGTCGGCGCCGCACGCGAACGTCATCTCGGCGCTGCACGGCTTGTGCTTCGACGACCCCTGGAGCCGGTTCACCGTGCGCCAGGTTCTCGCCATGCCGGGCGCCTTCGGGCTGCTGGCGGTGCCGGAAGGCTATTCGGTACCGGAGACCGATCTGGCGGGGTTCGTGCTCGTCCGGCTCGCGGCCGGGGAATGCGAGGTGCTGTCCCTGGCGGTGGGGGAGGCCTGGCGCGGCCGGGGTGTGGGCCGGGGGTTGCTGGATGCCGCCATCGACCGGGCCCGCGCGGCGGGCGCTACCGTGGCGTTCCTCGAGGTGGCGGAGGACAATCCCGCCGCCCAGGGACTTTACCGCAAGCTCGGGTTCCGCGTCATCGGCCGGCGCAACGATTACTACAAGCGGCGCCACGGGGCGGCGGCGGCGGCGCTGACCTATTCGTTGCCGCTCACGCCCTGAGCCGGCGCATCAGCACTTGCGAAGGACCAGAACATGGACCTCGCCCGCCGGGTCGTCATCGGCGGTGGCCAGGGACAGCACCTCATGGCCGTGCTCGCGCACGGACCGGGGCACGTTCTCGAGGGGTTCCGCGCCCTTCAGGCGGACCCGGGCGACATCCCCGGGGGCCATGCGTTCGATCAGGAGCTTCGTCTTGACAAAGGTCAGAGGACAACGATCGGCTGTTATGTCCAAATCGTACTGTTTCATGATTTTTTCAAAATACTATTGAACCTTTACATGGAAATTTCTATATTTCGACCATCAATTCCAACGCAATATCACAATACAGCGAGAACTCTATAGCATGGTCGAAAAAGCCGAAACCAGCGATCTTCTGGTCCTGACGACGGAAATCGTGTCGTCCTACGTCGCCAACAACTCCGTTCCGGTGGAGGACCTTCCCAATCTGGCGCGCCAGGTCTATGCCACACTGGTTTCCATCGGTCAGTCCACCGGCGGTGGCGGCGTGGAACGTCCGCAGCCGGCGGTGCCGATCAAGAAGTCCGTCCATCCCGACTATGTTGTCTGTCTCGAGGACGGCCGCAAGCTCAAGATGCTGAAACGTCATCTCAAGACCGCCTTCAACATGACGCCCGAGGAGTACCGCGAGCGCTGGGGGCTGCCCGCCGATTATCCCATGGTGGCCCCGAATTACGCGCGCCAACGGTCGTCCCTGGCCAAGAAGATCGGTCTCGGCACCAAGCCGCGGCGGGGCTGACGCGCCGAATTCGCGGCGCTGCCTCGTGTCCCCGGGGGGCCGGCGGCGCGAAAGCGTTGCCAAACGCCCAATTAATTAGAACAATGCTTTCGGGGCGTTCGGATTCGCCGGACGCTGGAGTGCGCGTTGCGTCGCGGGTGTCCTGCCCCCGGGGCTGCCGCGTCGTTACCGCCATACCGAACGGGTGGAACATGTCGCCGTTGGAGCAGCTCTGCCTCGACAAAGGCATGAAAATGACCGAACAACGCCGGATCATCGCGCGCGTCCTGTCGGAGGCGCACGATCATCCCGACGTCGAGGAATTGCATCGCCGTGCCGCAGACATCGACCCGCGTATTTCCATCGCCACGGTCTATCGCACCGTCCGCCTGTTCGAGGAGGCCAATATCCTCGATCGGCACGATTTCGGCGACGGCAGGTCGCGTTACGAACAGCGTCCGGGCAAGCACCACGATCATCTGATCGATGTTCGCTCGGGCGAAGTGGTGGAATTCCGTAACGAGGAAATCGAAACCCTGCAGCGCCGTATCGCCAACCAGATGGGATTTGAGCTGGTGGATCATCGGCTCGAGCTCTATTGCGTGCCGAAGAAAGACGCCAAGAGCGGCAAGGGCTCGTAAGTTTGAAGACCTCGCCCTCGGGCATGACATGGACGACGATGATTCGGATCGCGACGGAGCGGGTGGGGCGGAACGGGTGAGAAGTGGCGATTGACCTTGGTACACGTCCCGAATCCCTTCTCACCGGGCTGCGTGCCGGCAACCTGGAAGTGCGGCTCGCGCGAGATGAGGACGAGATCCTCGCATCCCAGCGCCTGCGCTATCGTGTCTTCTACGAGGAAATGAAGGCGCGCCCGACGCCGAAAATGGCGCGGGAACGGCGCGATTACGACGATTTCGATCCCCATTGCGATCATTTGCTGGTGGTGGACCGCAGCGCCGGAGACGATCCCGAGAACTACCTCGTCGGCACCTACCGCCTGATCCGCCGCAGTGTCGCCGCGCGCCAGGGCGGCTTTTATACGGCCGGCGAATTCGATGTCGCGAGGATCGAGGCGCTGCCCGGGGAGATTCTCGAGCTCGGCCGTTCCTGCGTGGCGCTGGAACATCGCAACCGGCCGACGATGCAGATGATGTGGCTCGGCATCTCGACCTACGTCGTGCATTACGACATCGGCATCATGTTCGGCTGCGCCTCCCTGTCGGGGACGGATGTGGACGCCATGGCGATGCCGCTCAGTTATCTGCATCATTTTCACCTGGCGCCGGAATCCATTCGGGCGCGCGCGCTCGACGGCCGTTTCATCGACATGGACCGGATGCCGAAGGACGACATCGATCCGCGCCGTGCACAGGCCGAACTGCCGCCGTTGATCAAGGGCTACCTGCGCCTTGGCGGCTTCGTCGGCGAAGGCGCGGTGGTGGACGAACAGTTCAATACCATCGACGTCTGCATCCAGGTCATGACCGAGCTCGTGACCGAACGGTACATGCGCCATTACAAGCGCGAACGCCGCGATACGGGGAGCGCCTGATTCCGCGCGGCTCCTTCATCCTGTCCCTGGCGCGGTGCGTCGCCTTCCTAGCCGTGACCCTGCCGCTGATGCCGCTGCAGGTGATCGCCGTGGCCTGCAACCTTCGCCTCGCGCGCAGGCTGCCCCGGTTCTACCACCGCATCATGACCCGCATCATGGGATTCGACGTCGTCGTGACCGGTACGCCGGTCGAAACGGCGCCAGTACTCTTCGTCGGCAACCACGTCAGCTACCTCGACATCGTCGTCCTCGCCTCGGTGATCGAGACGTCATTCATCGCCAAGGCGGAAATCGCGCGCTGGCCGCTGTTCGGATGGCTCGCCCGCCTGCAGCGCAGCGTCTTCGTCGAGCGCCGTTCGGCCCGTGCCGGCGCCCAGCGCGACGAGATCGCCGAACGCCTCGCCGCCGGCGACAACCTTGTCCTGTTTCCCGAGGGGACCTCCGACGACGGCATTCACGTGCTGCCGTTCCGCAGCGCGCTGTTCGGCGTGGCCGAGCGCGAGGTGGCAGGACGGCCGCTCACGGTGCAGCCGTTCTCCATCGCCTATACGCGCCTCCATGGCGTCCCCATCGGGCGCGAGTGGCAGCCGCTCTACGCCTGGTACGGCGACATGGACATGCAGAGCCACCTGTGGCGGGTCCTCGGCCTCGGCCGCGCCCGCATCGACCTCGTGTTCCATCCGCCGGTGACGATCACCGCGTTCGGCAGCCGCAAGGCACTGGCGGACCATTGTTTCACCGCGGTGCGCGACGGCGTCCTGCGGGCCCTTTCCGGGGCACTGCCGCCGCCGGCGGCGGGTCCGTCCGCTTGACTCTCGGGGGACCGGTGCTAGGTTCAGAAAAGGCCGGTTCGCGGCCGGGTCCGCCGCCCCGACGGGCGCCTGACCCGGTCCAGGCTGGAGGTCCGGAAACGGCGATATTGGCGAAGAAGCTCTTCATCCAAACCTACGGTTGCCAGATGAACGTCTACGACTCCGCCCGCATGGCGGACGTTCTGGCGGCGGACGGCTATGAGCCGACGGCGGCCGCGGCCGACGCCGACCTGGTGATCCTCAACACCTGCCATATCCGGGAAAAGGCGGCAGAGAAGGTCTATTCCACGCTCGGCCGGCTGCGCCGGTTGCGCCGCGAGGCCCGCGGTCGCGGTCGCGACATGATGATCGGCGTCGGCGGCTGCGTCGCCCAGGCCGAGGGCGAGGAAATGGTCCGCCGCGCGCCGGTGGTGGACATCGTCTTCGGGCCGCAGACCTATCACCGCCTGCCGGACATGGTGGTGCGGGCCCGCGGCGGCGAGCGGGTGGTCGAGACCGACCTTGCCACGCGGCCCAAGTTCGATGCTTTGGGTGCCACGCCGCCGGCCGGTGCGGTCACCGCCTTCCTCTCGGTGCAGGAAGGCTGCGACAAGTTCTGCACGTTCTGCGTCGTGCCGTATACGCGCGGCACCGAATACTCCCGCCCCGCGGCTCAGGTGCTGGCGGAGGCCCGGGCACTTGTCCGCCGCGGCGCGCGCGAGATCACGCTGCTCGGCCAGAACGTCAACGCCTACCACGGCGCGGCGCCGGAGGGCGACGGGGTATGGTCCCTCACCCGCCTGATCGGCGCGCTGGCCGGGATCGAAGGTCTCGACCGCGTCCGCTACACGACATCGCATCCCCGCGACATGGATGCCGGCTTGATCGCGGCCCACCGTGATGTGCCGCAGCTTGCGCCCTATCTGCACCTGCCGGTGCAGTCCGGCTCCGACCGTATTCTCGCCGCCATGAACCGCAACTATTCGACCGCCGAATATCTCCGGATCGTCGATCGCTTGCGCGCGGCGCGGCCCGACATCGCGCTGTCGTCGGATTTCATCGTCGGCTTTCCCGGCGAGACCGAAGAGGATTTCGAGGCAACGCTCGCGCTGGTGCGCGCCGTCGATTTCGCCGCCGCGTATTCCTTCGCCTATTCGGCGCGGCCGGGAACCCCGGCCGCCGAAGCCTCCGACCAGATTCCCGACGCGGTCAAATCGGCGCGGCTGCAACGGCTTCAGGATGTTCTTGCCGCATCGACCCGCGCCTTCAACGCCGCATGCGTGGGACGGCGCCTCGACGTGCTGTTCGACAAGCCGGGCCGCCATCCGGGCCAGGCCGGCGGCCGCAGCCCCTACCTGCAGGCGGTCCACGTCGATTGCGGTGATGACGCCGCGGCCCGCGCGCTGGTCGGCAGCATCCGCCCGGTTGCGATCACCGCCGCCAGCGCTAATTCGCTGACGGGAACCCTCGTCAGCGGTTCGGCCCACCCGCCGCATCCGCGGTCGGCGCCGGCGCCCGAGTCAGCGCGATCTGTTCCGGCATGAGCCGTGCCCCTGCCCGCAAGCGCCGCACCGCGGCTTCCGACCGCCCGCCGAAAAGGACGCCACGCGGTGCGCCGCCTCCCGCCCTGGTGATCGAATTCGAGGACAATTCGCGCCTCACGCAATTGTTCGGCGACCATGATCGCAATCTCGCGCGCATCGAGCACGAGCTGGGCGTCGCCATTTCCGCACGCGGCAATCGCGTCGCCATATCGGGAGATAAATCCCGGGCCGCCGCCGCGGGCGAGGTGCTGTCGCTGCTCTACGCGCGTCTCGAGAGCGGCGCGGCGCTCGACCGCACTGAAGTCGACGCGATCGTTCGGCTCGCGGCCCAGGGACGCCTCGGTGCGCTGGAGCGCGCGGGCGGCGCGCGGGCGGGGGCGTTCGACAGCTTGCGCCGGCGGGTTGTCCCGCGCACCCCGACACAGGCGGATTACCTCGATGCCATGCGTACCCACGAGCTGGTCTTCGGGCTCGGCCCGGCCGGTACCGGCAAGACGTACCTCGCGGTCGCCACCGCCGTCACCATGCTGCGCGCCGGTGAGGTCGACCGTATCATCCTGTCGCGGCCGGCGGTGGAAGCCGGTGAACGACTCGGGTTTCTGCCCGGTGATATCCGCGAAAAGGTCGATCCCTATCTGCGGCCGCTCTACGACGCGCTCTACGACATGCTGCCCGCCGACCAGGTGGTGAAGCGTCTCGCCAACGGCGAGATCGAGGTGGCGCCGCTCGCGTTCATGCGCGGACGCACGCTCGCCCACGCCTTCGTCATCCTCGACGAAGCCCAGAACACCACCGGCGTGCAGATGAAGATGTGCCTCACGCGGCTCGGCGAAGGCTCGCGCATGGTGGTGACCGGCGACCTCAGCCAGGTCGACCTGCCCGGCGGGGTGCGCTCGGGCCTGACCGAGGCGGTCGACGCGCTCGCCGGCGTGGAAGGTGTCGCCTTCGTCCGCTTCACCACCGCCGACATGGTGCGCCACCCGCTGGTGACCCGCGTGGTGCAGGCCTACGACGAGGCCGAGCGCCGCCGCACGGCGCGTACGCCGCACCTCGCGGCATCGGGGACATCGGACGATGACGACCCAGGCTGAACCCGCGCCGGATACGGATCTCGATCTGTCCATCCAGGTCGAGGAGGAATCGTGGCGGGACGCGCTGCCCGACCTGGAGCCGCTGGCGCGCCGGTGGGTCGCGGCGGCGGCGGTCGGGGCGCATGCGGATCGCGGCGGCGGGGCGGCGCGGCTCGACTCCCGAAACGGCTACGAGATGGGCCTCGTCTTTGCGTCCGATGCGGCGATCCGGGCGCTCAACCGCGACTGGCGCGGCGCCGACCATCCGACCAACGTGCTGGCCTTCGACAACGCCGACCCGCCCCCGGCGGGCGCGCCATGGCAGCTGGGCGACGTGGTGCTGGCCTTCGCCACGACGCGGAACGAAGCCCGCGCCGCTGGCCTGCCTCTGACCGATCACGCGGCGCATCTCGTGATTCATGGCGTGCTGCACCTTTTTGGCTATGATCATCAGGACGAGGCCGAGGCACGGCGCATGGAACGGCTGGAAGCCAGGATCCTTGGCGCGCTGGGCATCGCCGATCCCTACGTGGCGGCGGGTGATGGTGCCTGAGCCGAAACCGGAAGCGATGTACGAAAATACCGACCCTCCGTTATCAACGCCCGCGACCGGCAATCCGGCTCCGGCAAAGGGCTTCCTGAGCCGCCTGTTCGCCCGCTTCGCCGGCCTGTTCGCGTCCCGCGGCCACGACACGACGATCCGCGATGCCCTCGAGGAGCTGATCGAGGAGCGTGAGGAAATGGAAGGCGACGGCGGCGGCGTGATCAGCGCCGACGAACGCCTCCTGATCGCGAACGTGCTCAAGATGCGCGACGTGATCGTGTCCGATGTCATGGTGCCGCGGGCCGAGATCGTATCCATCGAGGCCTCCGCCACGCGCGAGGAAATTGTCGAAATGCTGTCGCGGGAAGCCCACTCCCGCGTCCCCGTCTACCGTGAAACCCTGGATGACGCGATCGGCATGATCCACATCAAGGACGTGCTTGCCGCCTACGCCTCCGACGCGCCGTTCGACATTCACGACATCGTCCGCAAGGTCCTGTTCGTCTCGCCGACCATGCGGATCCTCGACCTGCTGCTGCAGATGCGCCTCGCGCGCGTCCATCTGGCGCTGGTGGTGGACGAATTCGGCGGCGTCGACGGGCTCGTCACCATCGAGGACGCGATCGAGGAGATCGTCGGCGACATCCAGGATGAACATGACGTGGAAGACATCGACCTGATCGAGCGGCCGGACGGGTCCCTCATTGCCGACGCGCGCACGGAGATCGAGGCCTTCGAGGACCGTGTCGGTCCCATCCTGACGCCGGACGAACGCGAGGACGTGGACACGCTGGGTGGACTCGTGGTCGAGCTCGCCGGGCGCGTGCCCTCGCGCGGCGAAGTGATCCGCCATTCCTCCGGCGTCGAGTTCGAGGTGATCGACGCGGACCCGCGCCGGGTCAAGCGCCTGCGCCTGCGCCGCCTGCCGCGCCCGCGCCAAAGCAATCTCCCATGAACGCGCCCTCGCGCGACGCGCGGCCCTGACCATGATGCGTGCCGCCGCCTGGGCGGGGCGGCTTTCGGCCGCGCCCCGCGCCGGCACGGCCGTCGTCCTCGGGGCCTTGGCCGCCCTGACGCTGCCGCCGTTGTATGTCCTGCCCCTCCTCGTCGTGGCGCTGACCGGGCTGCTGTGGCTGCTCGACGGGGCCTGCGCCGCCGCCCGTTCCCGGCGCCAGGCGTTCGTCCTCGGCTGGTGCTTCGGTTTCGGTCATTTCGTCACCGGGCTGTACTGGATCGCCAATGCGTTGCTGGTGGATGCGGAACGCTTCGGCTGGCTCGCGCCCGTGGCGGTCGCCGGCCTGTCCGCCTATTTCGCGCTCTATCCCGCGGCGGCAGTGCTGGCGGCGGCATGGGTGCGCCCGGGCGTCGCTCGCGTGGTCGCTCTCGCCGCCGCGTGGACGCTGGCGGAATACGTACGCGGGGTCGTGCTCACCGGCTTTCCGTGGAATCCGATGGGCAGCGTGCTCGCCATCCATCCGGCGTTGATCCAGGGCGCCGCACTCGGCGGCGTGTTTGCACTGTCGTTCCTTGTGGTGCTGATGGCGGCACTGCCTGCGACGCTCGCCGGCGCCAACGCTGCGGATGGGACGCTGTGGCGTCGGGCCGGGCCCAGCGTGACGGCGGCGGCGATGTTCGGTCTCGTTCTCGCGGGCGGCGCGGTGCGCCTGGCGCTGGCGCCCGCCGCCGGCTCGGCGCCCGCCGATGCGCCGCGGGTGCGGGTGGTGCAGGGCGCCATCCCCCAGACCATCAAGTGGCGGCCGGAGCTGGTCCGCGAGCACTTCAACATCTATCTGTCGCTGTCGCGCGGTGCGCCCGCGGGGGGCGCCGGGTCCGACCGTGCCCCCGCCGCGGTGATCTGGCCCGAAACGGCGGTTCCGGCCGTGTTCGACGGCTCCGCCGAGTACACTCGCGCCGTTGCTCAGGCCGCGCCCCCCGGCGGCATCGTGATCACCGGCGTGGTGCGGCGCGACCCGCGTCCGGCGCCCGGGATGCCGGCGGCGGTGTGGAACGCGATCATCGCGGTGGATGGCCGCGGGCGGCTTCTCGCGCGCTACGACAAGCATCACCTCGTGCCGTTCGGCGAATACGTGCCGCTGAAGCGGTTCAACCCGTTGCCCAAGCTCACCGAAGGGCGCGTCGATTTCTCCGCCGGGAGCGGACCCGTGACCCTGTCCCTGCCCGGCCTGCCGCCGCTGTCGCCCCTGGTGTGCTACGAAGCGATTTTCCCCGCCGCGGTGACGGCAGGAACGGGCCCACGACCGGGGCTGCTTCTCAACCTTACCAACGATGCCTGGTTCGGGACCGCAACCGGGCCCTACCAGCATCTCGTCGCCGCCCGCCTGCGCGCGGTCGAGGAGGGCCTGCCGCTGGTCCGGGCCGCCAATACCGGGATTTCCGCACTGGTCGATTCCTACGGGCGAGTAATCGCGTCGATCGGGCTCGGACGGCGCGGGGTGTTCGACGTTGCCCTGCCCGAACCGCCGCTGGCGCCGACCGTCTTCACCCGCCTCGGCAACGCGCCCATAGTCCTTATTTCCTTACTAATTCTATGCCTTACGGTGGTTTTTCGCCGCCTTCGTCCTTGAGTCGCAAAACATACATGGGTATGATTGCTTTGCGGCCTCCACGGGAGGCCGTTTGCCGTCCGCGACGACGGTGACCGATACGCCGGACAGACACTTGCCGCCCACGCGTTCACGCTCCGCAACGAATCCAAACAAAGAGAAGCCGAATGGCGAAGCCGCCGTCCCCACGTACGCCACGCCGCAAGCCCCGCGCCACCAAGGGCGGGCCTAATGCCATAGATGTTCATGTCGGCGCCCGCGTGCGGTTGCGCCGGACTCTGCTGGGACTGTCGCAGGAAAAACTGGGAGAGGCGCTCGGCCTGACCTTTCAGCAGGTGCAGAAGTACGAGCGCGGCATCAACCGTGTCGGCGCCAGCCGTCTGTTCGCGCTGTCGCGGGTGCTCGATGTGCCGATCACGTTCTTTTACGAGGAACTCCCCGCCGCTCTTTCCGGCGGTGCGCCGCGGCGTGTGCCCGGATTCGCGGAATCGGCCGCCGCCAACTACGACGCAGCGCCGATGAGCAACCGCGAAACCATGGCGCTGGTGAACGCGTACTACAGCATCAGCGACCCGCGCAAGCGCCGCAAGGTGCTCGATCTCATACGGACCATGGGCAAGGAAAAATAGCCCGCCCGCCGATCGGCCCGTCGATCCCGAAATCCCTTGACGCTGGCCCTGTTCGTTGCAACAAGACCGCCCGAGGGGCGGCCGCGCGCACGGCCGCCTGCCCCCGCCGACGGCAGCAACGACCCCGGCAGACCATCATTTCCGTGGAGGTTCCCGTGCCCAAGGGCGATTACCTTTTTACTAGCGAATCCGTTTCCGAAGGCCATCCCGACAAGGTGTGCGACCGCATTTCCGACGCAGTCGTCGACGCCTACATGACGCTCGATCCTCAGTCGCGCGTGGGTGCCGAGACGCTGTGCACCACCAATCGCATCGTCATGGCCGGTGAGGTTCGCGGACCCGAGAGCATTACCAAGGAAGACCTCGAACACATCGCGCGCTCCTGCATCCGCGACATCGGCTACGAACAGGACGGCTTTCACTGGAAGAACTCGGCAGTCGAGGTGATCATCCATGCCCAGTCGGCGGACATCGCCATGGGCGTCGATGCCTCGGGCAACAAGGACGAGGGCGCGGGCGACCAGGGCATCATGTTCGGCTACGCCTGCCGTGAGACCGAGGTGCTGATGCCGGCACCTATCTATTATGCCCATGCCATCCTGCAGTCCCTGGCCGAAGCCCGCCATTCCGGCGCGGAACCCGGCTTCGGCCCCGATTCCAAGAGCCAGGTCACTCTCCTGTACAAGAACGGCAAGCCGGTGCGCGCCAGCTCGGTGGTGGTTTCGACCCAGCATGACGCCGACCTTGACCAGGACGAAGTGCGCAGGATTGTCCGTCCCCATGTCGAGAACGTCCTGCCCAAAGGCTGGATGTGCCCGGAAGAGGATTTCTACGTCAACCCGACCGGGCGTTTCGTCATCGGCGGGCCCGATTCGGACTGCGGCCTGACCGGACGCAAGATCATCGTCGATACCTACGGCGGCGCCGCACCCCACGGCGGCGGCGCCTTCTCCGGCAAGGACCCGAGCAAGGTCGACCGCTCCGCCGCCTATGCCGCACGTTACCTCGCCAAGAACGTGGTCGCGGCCGGTCTCGCCGACAGTTGCGTGATCCAGATCGCCTACGCCATCGGCGTCGCCAAGCCTTTGTCCGTCTATGTCAACACCAACGGCACCGGAAAGGTGCCGGAAGAGAAGATCGCACACGCCCTGCGCGAGGTCATGGACCTGAGCCCGCGCGGCATCCGCAACCATCTCGGTCTCGACAAGCCGATCTACGCGCGCACGGCGGCGTATGGGCATTTCGGCCGCGAACCCGACGCCGACGGCGGGTTCTCGTGGGAGCGCGTCGACCTCACCGAGGCGATCGCTTCCGCGCTGACCTGACCGGCGCGGCCGGCGCGTCACCGCCCACATGATCACCAGCGACGACGGCGCGGCCCCGACCCCGGACCGGCGCCGCCGGGTACTGTACGGCCGTCGCGTGGGGCGGCCGCTGCGCACCGACCGCCGCCGGCTTCTCGCCGACCTGTTGCCGCGCCTGACGCTCGATCTCGGTGGAGCCCGGGCCGGCCCGCTCGATCCGCGCGCGGCCTTCGCCGCGCCGGTGTTCGATGGTGGGACGCCCGTCGCGCCCCGCGCGGTCTGGCTCGAAGTCGGGTTCGGCAGCGGCGAACACCTCGCGGCCCAGGCGGCGGCCCATCCGGACGTCGGCCTGATCGGCTGCGAGCCCTTCATCAACGGCGTTGCGGCGGCGCTCCAGCATATCGAGGTGGCGCGGCTCGAAAACGTGCGGATCTATCCCGACGATGCGCGCGCGGTGATCGACGCCCTCGCGCCGGGTTGCCTGGCGCGGGTCTTCGTGCTGTTCCCCGACCCCTGGCCCAAGGCGCGTCACGCCAAGCGGCGGTTCATCGCCGACGCCAATCTCGACGTGCTCGCCCGGGTCATGGCGCCGGGCGCCGAACTGGTGGTGGCGAGCGACGACATGGGCTACGTCCGCTGGGCGCTCGGGCGCCTTCTGGCCCATGCCGCCTTCGCCTGGACCGCCACCCGTGCCGCCGACTGGCGCATCCGGCCCGCGGACCAACCTGCGACCCGCTACGAGGAAAAGGCGCACCGGCGCGGGATCCAGCCGGTTTTCCTGGTCTTTGAACGGGATGACGGGGTTTGACCCGTTTCCTCCCGAATCCGGCCCACTGCCCGCAAAACACTTGTGGAAACGCGGAAAATCCCTATATTTGCCCCAGTTTCAGTTCGGTCTTCGGTCAAGGTCCTCATAACAATAAGAGATGCTGCGGAGTGGGCCCCGGCCCGCTTTTTTATTTGTGCCGCAGGCAGCAGCCACGGATCGGGCGAAGCACCGATCCTGCCCTTGGGACGCGGAGAATGAGCCAGGTTCAGGACAAGGTCCGCCACCTCATCGAGGGGCCGCTGGAGGAAATGGGCTACGAGCTCGTGCGTGTCAGCCTGTCGGGCGGCAGCCGGCCGGTGCTCCAGGTCATGGCCGAACGCCGCGACGGCGCCGCCATGACGGTGGAGGACTGCACCGGCATCAGCCACACGCTGTCGCTGCTGCTCGATGCGGACGATCCCCTCGCGGGGAGCTACGCGCTCGAGGTGTCTTCGCCCGGGATCGACCGGCCGCTGACGCGGCCAAAGGATTTCGAGCGCTACGCCGGCTTCGTGGTGCGCCTGGAGACACGCCAGCCGGTGGACGGGCGGCGCCGCTTTCGCGGCCGCCTCAAGGGACTGAAGGATGGGATCGTGTCGGTCGCGACCGACGACGGCGATGCGGCGGTACCGCTCGATGCGGTGGTGAAGGCGCAACTGGTGCTGACCGACGACCTGATCGCCGCCGGCGCGCCGGTGCGGCGGACCAACTAGGGGTCACGGCCCCGGCGCCGCGCCGGGTAACGAGGTAAACGATGGGCGATGGCCGGACGGCACTCGCCGCATGGGGTGGAAAGAAGCGAGACGACGATGGCACAGGCAAAGCGCACGAATACGCTCGAAGAAATCACCGGCCTCGCACGGCCGGAGCTGATCCAGGTCGCCGATGCGGTGGCGCGTGAAAAGGCGATCGACCGTGACGAGGTGCTGACCGCGATGGAACAGGCGATCCAGAAGGCGGGTCGCTCCAAGTACGGCCATGAGCACGATATCCGCGCCCAGATCAACCGCACCACCGGCGAGATTTCCCTCGCCCGCTATACCCAGGCGGTGGAGACCGTCGAAGACGAGCTGACCCAGATCGACCTCAGGACCGCGCAGAAGATCAAGCCCGACATCAAGGAGGGCGAATACCTCATCGATCCGCTGCCGCCCATCGATTTCGGCCGCATCGCCGCCCAGACCGCCAAGCAGGTCATCGTCCAGAAGGTGCGCGAGGCCGAGCGCCAGCGGCAGTACGCCGAATACAAGGATCGCGTCGGCGAAGTCGTCAACGGCTTGGTCAAGCGCGTCGAATTCGGCAACGTCACCGTCGACCTCGGCCGTGCCGAAGCGGTTTTGCGCCGCGACGACGTGCTGCCGCGCGAAAGCCTGCGCGCATCGGAACGCGTGCGCGCCTATATCTACGACGTGCGCGAGGAGCCGCGCGGTCCGCAGATCTTCCTGTCGCGCACCCGGCCCGAATTCATGGCCAAGCTGTTCGCCCAGGAAGTCCCCGAAATCTACGACGGCATCATCGAGATCAAGTCGGTGGCCCGTGACCCGGGCTCGCGCGCCAAGATCGCGGTCTTGTCCAATGACAGCTCGATCGATCCCGTCGGCGCCTGTGTCGGCATGCGCGGTTCGCGCGTCCAGGCGGTGGTGGCCGAACTGCAGGGCGAAAAGATCGACATCATCCAGTGGTTGCCCGATCCGGCGACCTTCGTCGTCAACGCGCTGGCGCCGGCGGAAGTGTCCAAGGTCGTGCTCGACGAGGACCAGAAACGCATCGAGGTGGTGGTACCTGACGAACAGCTTTCGCTCGCCATCGGGCGCCGCGGCCAGAACGTGCGCCTTGCCTCGCAGCTGACCGGCTGGGACATCCGCATTCTGACCGAGGCGCAGGAATCCGAACGCCGCCAGGAAGAATTCCGCTCCCGGTCGCAGATGTTCATCGATGCGCTCGACGTTGACGAGGTCATCGCCCACCTGCTGGTCACGGAAGGCTTCTCCTCGATCGAGGAGGTGGCCTTCGTGCCCATCGACGAGATCACCGGCATCGAGGGATTCGACCGCGACCTCGCCGAGGAACTGGCCGGCCGCGCCAAGGCCTACCTGTCGGAGCAGGCGGAGAAGTTCGCCGAAAAGCGCAAGGAGCTCGGCATCGCCGACGACATGGTAGACATCACGGGTCTGACCTCCGACATGGTGGTGACACTGGCGGAAAAGGGCATCAAGAAGCGCGACGACCTCGCCGAGCTCGCGGGCTGGGAGCTTTCGGGCTCCGAGGCCGAGGGCGAAGCCGGCCTGCTCGCCGACTATAAGATTTCGGAATCCGACGCCAACGCCATCATCGCCCAGGCGCGGGCGCACTGGTATGAAGCCGAGGACAAGGCTGCGGCCGAAGCCGCCGCTGCGGCCGAGGCGGAAGCGGCCGGCACCGAAACGGGTGCCGAAGCCGGTACCGCAAAGACGGAGGGCTGAGCCCGCGTGATCGCTGCCGCCATGATCGACCGTCGCGCCGAACCGCGTACCGCGGCAGCGGAAGGCGAGCGCCGTTGCCTGGTAACCGGGGAGACGGTTCCGCGCGCGCAACTGATCCGGTTCGTCGCCGGCCCCGACGGCGCCATCGTGCCCGACCTCGGCGAGAGACTGCCCGGGCGCGGCCTCTGGGTCCTGGCCGACCGTGACGCGCTTGCGCGCGCCGATGCCCGCGCCTTCGCCCGCGCCCGCCGCGGCCCGGTGACGGTGCCGGACGACCTGCCCGCGCGGGTGGAAGCGGGGCTGCGCCGGCGGCTGGTGGATTATATAGGCATGGCGCGGCGCGCGGGGGCGCTCGTCGCCGGATTCGAAAAGACCCGCGCCGCGCTCCGCTCCGGCGCCGCGCACCTGCTGATCGCCGCGGGCGACGGCTCCGACGACGGGCGCGCCAAGCTGCGCGCCCTGGCGCCGGGCCTTGCCGAGATGACGGCGTTGTCGGCCGAAGAGATCGGCGCCGCATTGGGCCGCGACGGCATCGTGCACGCCGCCGTGACCGAACCTCGTCTTGCCGTCGTGATCGCGCGGGAAGCGGAACGCCTCGCCGGCGTGCGCGGCGGACCCTGGAAGATGCGCCACGGCGCCGATTCGGATAAAGTGGATACGAAATGACCGATACGACCAAGGACAAGGATACCGGGAAGAAGAAGCCGCTGACGCTGGCGCGGCCGGGCCGTCTTGAACTCAAGAAGACGGTGGAGCAGGGCCAGATCCGGCAGAGCTTCTCCCACGGCCGCTCCAAGGCGGTGACGGTGGAGGTGCGCAAGAAGCGTACCTACGCCCCCGACGCGGAAGGCGGCATGACCAAGGTCAAGCCGGGCGAACCCTCCACGCTTTCCGGCATGGACCAGCTCACCGCCGACGAGCTTGCGCAGCGCGCGAAGATTCTCAAGGGCGCCAAGCTGGACGAGGAACGCCGCCGGGTCGAGGAAGCCGAGCGTAGCAAGCGCGAGGAAGAAGAACGTGAGAAGCGCGAGGCCGAGGAAGCCCGCCGCAAGGCCGAGCAGGACGAGGCCGCGCGCACTGCCGCCACCGCCGCCGCCGCCGCCGCCGTCGTGCTGCCGGAGCCGGAGAAGGCCGAAACACCACGGCCTGCCCGCGCGAAGGCACGCGAAGGCGCCGAGGTCGTCGAGGAGGCGGACGACGGCGAGCGCCGCGGCGCCGCGCGCAAGGGGGCGAAGGCCGACAAGGCGCGCCCCGCGCTCACCCTCCGCAAGGACGACGGCGTACGCCGTCGCGGCAAGCTGACCATCGCCCGTGCGCTCGACGACGATGGCGGCGAGCGGGTCCGCTCCCTCGCCGCCGTGCGCCGCGCCCGCGAACGCGAGCGCCGCGCCCAGCAGGCGCTGGCGGGCCACGCCGAATCGGCCAAGGTCATCCGCGAGGTTGTGGTGCCGGAAATGATCACGGTGCAGGAGCTCGCCGCGCGCATGGCCGAGCGTGGCGCCGACGTGATCAAGGCGCTGATGCGCATGGGCGTGATGGCGACGATCAACCAGCCGATCGACGCCGATACGGCGGAAGTCCTGGTCGGCGAGTTCGGCCACGTCGTCAAGCGCGTGAGCGAATCGGCGGTTGAGGAAGGCCTTGCCGGTGACGACGACGCGCCCGAAACCCTGCGTCCGCGCCCGCCGGTGGTCACCGTCATGGGTCACGTCGACCACGGCAAGACATCGTTGCTCGACGCGCTGCGCGAAACCGACGTGGCGGCCAGGGAGTCGGGCGGCATCACCCAGCACATCGGCGCCTATCAGGTGACCATGTCGTCGGGCCAGAAGATCACCTTCCTCGACACCCCGGGCCACGAAGCCTTCTCTCAGATGCGCGCGCGCGGCGCCAAGGTCACCGACATCGTGGTGCTGGTCGTCGCGGCCGACGACGGCATCATGCCGCAGACCATCGAAGCCATTCACCACGCCAAGGCGGCGGGCGTGCCGCTGATTGTCGCCATCAACAAGATCGACCTTCCGTCGGCCAATCCCGATCGCATCCGCAGCGCCCTGCTGCAGCACGACGTGGCGCTCGAGGGCATGGGCGGCGACGTCCTGTCGATCGAGGTGTCGGCCAAGAACCGGATCAACCTCGACAAGCTCGAGGAAGCGATCCTGCTGCAGGCGGAAATCCTCGAGCTCAAGGCCAACCCGGACCGCGCCGCGGCGGGCATCGTCATCGAGGCGCGGATGGAGCGCGGCCGCGGCAACGTCGCGACCGTGCTGGTCCAGCGCGGTACGCTGCATGTCGGCGACGTCTTCGTCGCCGGCGCCGAATGGGGCCGCGTGCGCGCGCTGGTCGACGATCACGGCCGCAAGGTCAAGGAAGCCGGCCCGGCCTGTCCGGTCGAGGTGCTCGGCCTGCAGGGCTCCCCCACCGCGGGCGACGAATTCACCGTGGTGGAGAACGACACCCGCGCCCGCCAGGTTGCCGAATTCCGCCAGCGCCGCATGCGCGACACCGCCAACGCCGCCGGCGTGCGCGGCACGGTCGAGCAGATGCTGGCGTCCATCGCCGCGGGCGAAGCCAAGGAACTGCCCGTCGTCGTCAAGGCCGACGTCCAGGGTTCCGTCGAAGCCATCGTCGGCGCGTTGGAGAAGTTCGGCACCGAAGAGGTCAAGGTCCGCATCCTGCATGCGGCGGTCGGCGGCATCAACGAATCCGATGTCACCCTGGCGAAGGCCTCCAATGGCTTCATCATCGGTTTCAACGTCCGCGCCCATCCCCAGGCACGCGACATGGCGCGCCGCGACGGCGTCGACATCCGCTATTATTCGATCATCTACGACCTGACCAACGACGTGAAACAGGCGCTGACCGGCATGCTCGCGCCGATGATGAAGGAGACGGTCCTGGGCCAGGCCGAACTGCGCGAGGTGTTCAATATCTCCAAGGTCGGCCGCATCGCCGGGTGTCTGGTGACCGAAGGCGTGGTGCGCCGCGGGGCGCGGGTGCGCCTGCTGCGGGACAACGTCGTCATTCACGACGGCGCGCTCAAGACCCTCAAGCATTTCAAGGAAGAGGTGCGCGAGGTCCGTGCCGGTTCCGAATGCGGCATCGCGCTGGAGAACTACCAGGATCTCCAGACCGGCGATGCGCTCGAATGCTATGAGGTCGAGCAGGTCGCGCGTACGCTCTAGCCGGGACCCTGCAGACCGGACGACGAACGATGAGACGGCAAAGGAACGCAGCGCGTGCGAAAGGCCCGAGCCAGCGCCAGTACCGCGTCGGCGAGGAACTGCGCCATGCCCTCGCGCACATTCTCGATCATGCCCATTTCCGTGACCCCGACCTCTCGGGCGTCTCGGTCACCGTGACCGAGGTGCGGATTTCCCCTGACCTGCGTAACGCCACGGCCTATGTCACGCCGCTGGGCGGCCGCGACATGGACAAGGTGGTGGCGGCGCTCAACCGCGCGTCGGGGTATTTCCGCCGCGAGATCGCGCGCGCGGTGGTGCTGCGCGTGGTGCCGGACATCGCCTTCGTGCCCGATACCTCCTTCGACTATTCCACCCGCATCGACGCCATTCTCGCCGCGCCCCAGGTGGCGCGCGACCTCACGTCGCACGACCGTGATCGCGATGACGAGGACGGCAGCACCGCCTCCGGCGGCGCCGACCCGGGCCGGCGCGACGGAGGCGGGCGCGCCCCGTCGTAATGGGCCGCCGGCGCAAGCCCCCCGAAGGCGCCCGCGCGCTCAACGGCTGGGTGGTGGTGGACAAGCCCGCGGGGATGACCTCGGCGGCGGTGGTGTCCACCCTGCGCCGCGCGCTCCGGCCGATGCGGATCGGTCATGCCGGAACCCTCGATCCCCTGGCGACGGGAGTGCTCCCGGTGGCGCTGGGCGAGGCGACCAAGACCGTCGCCTATGCCATGAGCGGGGTAAAATCCTACCGTTTCACCCTGCAGTTCGGCCAGTCCCGCGACAGTGACGACGCCGAGGGCCAGGTGACCGGCGAAAGCCCGGTGCGCCCGGACACGGCCGCCGTCCGGGCGGTGCTGCCCCGATTCGTCGGGCACGTCCGCCAGCGCCCGCCGGCGTTCAGCGCGGTCAAGGTGGCGGGGCGCCGGGCCTACGCCCTGGCACGCGCGGGAGCGGCCCCGGAACTTTCTGAAAGATCAATAGAAATCAATATGTTGGAGCTCATGTCCCGGCCCGATCCCGACACCGCCATGTTCGCCGTGGACTGCGGCAAGGGCACTTATGTCCGGGCGCTCGCCCGCGATATCGCGGTGGCCTTGGGGACGCTCGGTTTCGTCGCCGCGCTGCGCCGGACCCGCGTCGGCCCTTTCGGGGAAAACCAGGCAATTGCGCTGGATAATCTGGTCGCCTTCGGGCATAGTGCGCCCGCTTTCGAGTACCTGCTGCCGATCGAAACCGTGCTGGACGACATCCCGGCCCTGGCTCTGACCGGCGAACAGGCAGCCCTGTTGCGACAGGGAGGAGCCGTTGCGGTGCTCGGTACCGGCGGGCCTGGGCCCCGGGAAGGCGACGCGGATAACGCCGTCGCCATCTCCGACGGAACGGTTGTCTGTGCGAAGCAGGGAACGAGGCCGGTGGCCTTGGCCCGCTATGACGCGGGCATCCTGCGGCCGGTGCGCGTGTTGAACCTTTAGCGATGGAGCATACGATGTCGATTACGCCTGAACGCAAGCAGGCGCTGGTGGGCGAATTCGCCACCGGTGCCAAGGATACCGGTTCCCCCGAAGTCCAGGTCGCCATACTGTCGGAACGCATCGGCAACCTGACCGAGCACCTCAAGACCCACGACCACGATTTCCATTCGCGGCGCGGCCTGCTGATGATGGTCTCGAAGCGCCGCCGGTTGCTCGACTACCTCAAAAATCAACACGAAGACCGATACCAGAAGCTGATCGATCGCCTGGGACTCAGGCGCTAGGAAGTCCCCGGCCGCGAGGCGCGGCCGGGCTCCGTTCGCGGCAGGGCCGCGCGCGGGAGAAGGTAGGTTGGAAGGAGAAGGATTCCATGTTCAATATCACAAAGAAAGAACTCGACTGGGGCGGGCGCAAGCTGACCCTCGAAACCGGGCGTGTCGCCCGTCAGGCCGACGGCGCCGTTCTCGCGACGTACGGCGAAACCACGGTGCTGTGCACCGCGGTCGCCAACAAGACCCCGAAGGCGGGGATCGATTTCTTCCCGCTCACGGTAAATTATCAGGAAAAGATGTTCGCCGCGGGCAAGATTCCCGGCGGCTTCTTCAAGCGCGAAGGCCGCCCCAGCGAAAAGGATACGCTGACCTCGCGTCTCATCGACCGACCGATCCGTCCGCTGTTCCATCCGCTGTTCCGTAACGAAACCCAGGTGGTCTGCACCGTCCTGTGCCACGACCTGGAAAACGACCCCGATATTGTCGCGCTGGTCGGCGCCTCGGCGGCGCTGACGCTGTCCGGCATCCCGTTCCTTGGCCCTATCGGCGCCGCGCGGGTGGGCTACATCGACGGCAAGTACGTCCTCAATCCGCAGGTCGACGAAATGATCGCGACCAGGCTCGACCTCGTTGTTGCCGGCACCCAGGAAGGGGTGCTGATGGTGGAATCCGAGGCCCACGAACTGTCGGAAGACGAAATGCTCGGTGCCGTGATGTTCGGCCACCGCGAATTCCAGAAGGTCATCGACGCCATCATCGAGATGGCGGAAAAGGGCGCCAAGGAGCCCTGGGCGCTGCCCGAAGCGCCGGCGGAGAAGGAAGCCGTCGCCCGGCGCGTGCGCGAACTGGCGGAATCCGGCCTGCGGGACGCCTACAAGGAGGTCGACAAGACCGCCCGGCGCGACCGCATCGACGAGGTCAAGACCGCGGCCAAGGCTACCCTCGAGACCGAGGAGACCACCGGCGACATCGTCGGTTCGGCCTTCAAGTCGCTGGAAAAGGACATCGTCCGCCTCGCCATCCTCGATACCGGATCGCGCATCGACGGGCGCGACACCAAGACGGTCCGTCCGATCACGGCGCAGGTCGGCGTGCTGCCGCGCGCTCATGGCTCGGCCCTGTTCACCCGCGGCGAGACCCAGGTGCTCAACGTCACCACGCTCGGCACCGGCCAGGATGAACAGATCATCGACGCGCTCGACGGCGACTACCGCGAGCACTTCATGCTGCACTACAACTTCCCGCCCTATTCGGTCGGCGAGGCGGGCCGCATGGGCGCCCCCGGGCGGCGCGAGATCGGCCACGGAAAGCTCGCCTGGCGCGCGCTCCACCCGCTGTTGCCGGCCAAGGACGACTTCCCCTACACCATCCGCGTGGTGTCGGAGGTGACGGAATCCAACGGCTCGTCCTCGATGGCGACCGTCTGCGGCTCGTCGCTGTCGATGATGGACGCCGGCGTGCCGCTCAAGAAGCCGGTGGCGGGTATCGCCATGGGCCTGATCAAGGAAGGTGAACGCTTCGCCGTCCTGTCCGATATCCTCGGCGACGAGGATCACCTGGGCGACATGGATTTCAAGGTCGCCGGCACGTCGGATGGCATCACCAGCCTGCAGATGGACATCAAGATCACCTCGATCACCGAGGAGATCATGAAGATCGCCCTCGGCCAGGCCCACGACGGCCGAATCCACATTCTCGGCGAAATGGCCAAGGCGCTCACGGTCGCCCGCGAAGAGGTTTCGGGGAATGCACCGCGCATCACCACCCTGTCGATCCCGAAGGACAAGATTCGCGAAGTGATCGGCACCGGCGGCAAGGTGATCCGCGAAATCTGCGAGACCACCGGCGCCAAGATCGACATCGAGGACGACGGCACCATCAAGGTTGCCGCCGTCGACAGCGAAGCGGCGCTCAAGGCGATCGACTGGATCAAGTCCATCGTCGCCGAGCCGGAAGTAGGTGTGATCTATACCGGCAAGGTCGTCAAGGTGGTCGACTTCGGCGCCTTCGTGAACTTCCTCGGCAATCGCGACGGTCTCGTGCACATCTCGGAACTGGCTCCGGGCCGTACCAAAAAGGTCACCGACGTGGTCAACGAGGGCGACGTGGTCAAGGTCAAGGTGCTCGGCATCGACGAGCGCGGTAAGGTCCGCCTCAGCATGCGCGTCGTCGACCAGCAGACCGGGGCGCCGCTGGCGGCCGAGGCAAGCGATTCACCGGCGGCCCAATAACCTTGCAGAGTTTAGGGGCTTTTTGCCCCCGGTTACCGCATTGAGGGCTGGCGCGAACGGGGCACAATCCGTTATAAAGTCCCACGTGCTGACTTGTGTTTGCCACAGACGTGGGTTGCCGTCGTTCCCCGGCCCGTTGCGGAAGGGTGGGGCGAAGGCGGGCGATCCGGGACTCGGCGCATGAAGGCACTGCAGCCACTGATTCTTTCGGGACAAGAGGTCCTGCCGCTGGTCGAGGGCGGCAAGGGCATCTCCGTGTCCAACGGCGAAAGCTCCGGCGCCTGGGCGGCGTCGGGCGGCGTCGGCACGTTCTCGGGCGTCAACGCGGACGCGCGCGACGACGATGGTAATCTGATTCCCGTCGTCTACCACGGCAAGACACGGCGCGAACGCCACGAGGAACTGCTCGCGTTCTCGATCCAGGGCGGCATTTCCCAAGCGCGCATCGCCCATGACTCGCGCGGCGGCACCGGCCGTATCCACATGAACATCCTGTGGGAGATGGGCGGTGCCGAAGCGGTGCTGAAGGGCGTGCTGGAAGGGGCGAAGGGTCTTATTCACGGCGTCACCTGCGGTGCCGGCATGCCCTATCGCATGGCCCAGATCTGCGCCCAGTACGGGGTCTATTACTATCCCATCGTCTCCTCGGCGCGGGCCTTCCGGGCACTGTGGAAGCGGGCCTATCACAAGTTCGCGGAACTCCTGGGCGGCGTCGTCTACGAGGACCCCTGGCTCGCTGGCGGGCACAACGGGCTCAGCAACGTCGAGGACCCCGACAAGCCGCAGGACCCGCTGCCGCGGGTGCGCGATCTGCGGGAACTACTGCGCGAATGCGGCATGTCCGAAACCCCGGTCATCATGGCGGGCGGGGTGTGGCGGCTCGACGAATGGGAGGACTGGATCGGCAATCCCGAGCTCGGTCCCATCGCTTTCCAGTTCGGCACCCGGCCGCTCCTCACCAGGGAAAGCCCGATTTCCGACGAATGGAAACAGAAGCTCCTGACGCTGAAGGAAGGCGACGTCTTTCTCAACCGCTTCTCGCCGACGGGCTTCTACTCGTCGGCCGTGTCCAATGCCTTCCTGCGCGAACTCAAGGAACGTTCCGATCGCCAGGTCGCCTACAGCATGGAACCGGTGGGTGAGCACGATACCGCGTTCGCCGTCGGTGCCCGGGGGCGCATGGTCTATCTCACCGCCCACGATCGCGAGCACGCGGAGCGTTTGGTGCGCGAAGGTTTCACCCAGGTGCTCCGCACACCCGATTCCACCCTGATCTTCGTCACGCCGCAGATCGCGAACAGGATCCGCAAGGACCAGATCGAGTGCATGGGCTGTCTCAGCGCCTGCAATTTTTCGAACTGGGCCCAGAACGAAGCCGGGTCGACGGGCCGCAAGGCGGATCCGCGGTCCTACTGCATTCAGAAGACGCTGCAGGCGATCAGCCATGGCGGTGACGTCGAAAACCAGCTCATGTTCGCCGGCCACAACGCCTTCCGCTTCCGCACCGATCCGTACTACGCCAACGGCTTCATTCCCACGGTGCGGGAGTTGGTCAATCGGCTTCTTACCGGGGCCTGATCTCTTTTATTCATTCTAAACAAAGCGTTATAGTCCTGTTTTCAGGGGTTTAAATTCCCGGCTCGGATCCCTATAATAGTGGAGTGTGCAACTCTGGATATGACGTGGATCAGTTCCCCATGGCTTCGATACAGAAATCACGCCCCTATGCCCCGGTGCTGGATCGCCTGAAGCAGGCCGGGCTGCGGCCGACCCGCCAACGCATCGCGCTGGCCAAGCTCCTGTGCGACGCCGGCGACTGTCACTTCACCGCCGAGCAGCTCCACGCCAAGGCGGCGGCGGCAGGGGTCCGCGTCTCACTCGCCACTATCTACAACACCCTGCATCAGTTCACCCATGCCGGCCTGCTGCGCGAGATCGTGGTGTCGCCCGGGTCGTCCTATTTCGACACCAATATCTCGGACCACCACCACTTCTTCTTCGAAGGCCGCGGCGAACTGTCCGATATCGCCGGCGACGACGTCGTCATCGCGTCCCTGCCGCAGCCCCCCTCCGGCACCACGGTGGACCGCGTCGATGTCGTCATTCGCGTCAAAAATATCTGACCTTACCACCATAAAATCAAAGCAATAAAAATTTGTTTAGAGAAGTTCTAAACTGTTGACGCGCGTCTGCATCCGTCCTATATAGGTTCCGTAAGCTCTTTCGGGGCCGTCCCGCCGGCCCTGCGGACCCGTAGCCAATCAGTAAGATCACCAGCCAACGGAGGAGAACCACCATGGCATCGTTGAAAGGATCGAAGACGGAAGGCAACCTCAAGGACGCCTTTGCCGGCGAATCCCAGGCCAATCGCCGCTATCTCTATTTCGCACAGAAGGCCGACGTCGAAGGCTATAACGACGTTTCGGCGGTCTTCCGCTCCACCGCGGAAGGCGAAACCGGCCATGCCCACGGCCACCTCGAATTCCTCGAAGCCGTCGGCGACCCCGCTACCGGCCTCCCGATCGGGGAGACCGGCAACAACCTGAAGGCCGCCGTCGCGGGCGAAACCCACGAGTACACCGACATGTATCCGGGCATGGCCAAGACCGCGCGGTCCGAAGGGTTCGAGGAGATCGCCGACTGGTTCGAGACCCTCGCCAAGGCCGAGAAATCCCACGCCGGGCGCTTCCAGAAGGCGCTCGATACCTTGGGCAAGTAAGCCCGTTGCCGGCCGGGCGGGACCGTCCCGCCCGCTGGCACCTTTTCACCACAAGCTGCCGCTGCGGGCGGATGGCGCGCGCGGGGACGCGCTGTGCCGGTGCCCGGACTCGAAGCCGCGTCCGGCGGCTCGGGGTCTCAGGATGAAGGTGGATCATGGCTAGTGAAGGCGGATTGGGCGCTCCGATACGTCACCAGATTGACTGGACCAATCCCGATTTCTTCGACGAAAAAAAACTGGATGCGGAACTGCGTCGGGTGTTCGACATCTGTCACGGCTGCCGCCGGTGCTTCAACCTGTGCGATTCCTTTCCGCGATTGTTCGACCTGATCGACGCGTCCGACACCGGAGAGCTCGACTCCGTCGCCAGCGCCGACTTCAAGCCGGTCGTGGATGCCTGCACGCTCTGCGACATGTGCTTCATGACGAAGTGTCCCTATGTACCGCCCCATGAATTCAATCTCGACTTCCCCCATCTGATGCTGCGCTACCGCGCCGTGGAGCAGAAAAAGGGCGCCGTCGGTTTCGCCCAGCGCCAGCTCACCGAGACCGACCGCAACGGCAAGATCGCGAGCGCCATGGCGCCGATCGCGAACTGGGCGTCGGCGACCGGCAACGGCATGACGCGTCCGGCGCTGGAATCCCTGGCGGGGGTCGACCGGCGGGCCGAACTGCCCAGGTTCCACGGCAAGACCTTCACCGCCCGGGCCAAGGCGTCGAAGCCGGAGGTCAATGCGGAAGCCCCCGCCTTCGGGCGCAAGGCGATCCTGTTCGCGACCTGTTTCGTCAACTACAGCAACCCCACCGTCGGCGAAGCGGCGCGCGCGATCCTTGCCCACAACGGCGTCGAGACCGAGGTCGGCTATCCCGGCTGTTGCGGGATGCCCCAACTGGAACACGGCGACCTCGCCCGCGTTGCTGACAATGCGCGACGGACGGCGGCCTACTTCGGCCCGTGGATCGACAAGGGCTACGACGTCGTGGCGCTGACGCCGTCCTGCGCGTTGATGCTCAAGTTCGAATGGCCCCTGATCGTGCCCAAGGACGATCCCGCCCACGAATCGGTGGTGACATTGTCGAAAGCGACACGCGACATTTCGGAATACATCGTCGCCATCGCCGACAAGGAAGGTCTGGCGCCGGGGCTGAAGCCGCTCGACGGCGGCGTGACGCTGCACCTCGCCTGCCACGCCCGGGCCCAGAACCTTGGTCCCAAGGCGGCGGAGATGCTGCGGCGCATTCCCGAGGCGGACGTCTCCGTCATAGAACGGTGCTCCGGCCACGGCGGCTCCTGGGGCATACAGAACTGCAACTTCGACACCGCCCTCAAGGTCGGCCGCCCGGTGGCGCGCCGGGCGCTGGAGGAGGGCAAGGCCTATGTCGCCTCCGAATGCCCGCTGGCCGCCAAGCACGTGGTGCAGGGCATGAAGATGCTGGACGCGGCCGCGGTCAAGGTCGAGCGTTCGTCCCATCCGGTCGAGATCTTTGCCCGTGCCTACGGTCTCCTGCCCGAAACCCCGGAGAATGCGTGATGACGGCGAAGCACTTAATCACCCGCGCCGACCTGATGGACATGACGGAATACGGCAAGGTCCGCGCCGACCGCCGCCGCACCATGGGCGACATCAAGCGCCCCCGGCGTGTTGCCGTCGGCCCGCATACCACGTTCTACTTCGAAAACTTCGACACCATGCTGCACCAGGTCCACGAAATGCTGTTCATCGAGCGCGGCGGCGAGGCGCAGGTCGAGGACGAGCTCCGCGCCTACAATCCGCTGATCCCGAACGGCCGCGAACTGGTCGCCACGATGATGCTCGAATACGAAGACCCCAAGGTGCGTGATCAGGAGCTCCGGCGCCTCACCTACATCGAGAAGACGGTGATGCTCGCCGTCGCCGGCGAGGAGATCCAGGCGGTGGCCGAAAGCGACATCGAGCGCACCAAGGCCGACGGCAAGACCTCGTCGATCCATTTCCTGCGCTTCCCGCTGAGCGACGCCCAGGCGCAGGCGTTCAAGACCACGGGCACGCGGGTCGTGCTGGGCATCACGCACGAAAACTACGGCCACATGGCTGTGCTGCCCGAAGCCACCCGCGCGGCGCTGGCCCAGGACCTCGACTGACGCGAAAACCGCGCCCGCGCTGAAAGTTCTGGAGCGCGGTCGTCCGTCAATCCACCTTTTCGTTGGCGAAGGTGCCCCACAGCGTGCGGCGCGGGGCCCAGCCGGTCATGCCGCCCGCGTCGATGCGGCACCAGCCGCCGTCGCAGCTCAGGATGCGCGCGACGACGCCGGGCTCGGCGCGGGCGACCGCCGGCGCGTTCGTGTCCGGGGCGCGGTACAGCACCGTTTCGTCGGCTACGGTGATGGCGGTGCGCCGGCCCGACAGCATCGCCCGGTGCACCCAGCCGACGGCGCCGTTCCAGTCGCGCACCTTCCGCCAGGTGTCGAACTCGGCGATGATCTGGACCGGAAGGTCGCGGCGGCGGTAGATCCATTCGACCGGATAGCGCGTGCCGGGGCCGGTGCGCATGAACACCTCGCTCGCGCGCAAGGAAGCGAAACGCGGCAGCGGCAAGCCCGTCGCCTTGAGCCCGCTGTGCGGGGACGACGCCTCTTCCGTGCCGGGCGCCGCCCTGGCCCCGGGATCGCCCTCCTGGCCCAGGGCGGGCATCGCCACGAGCACGACGGCCAGCACCAACGCGATCACGGGCGCAGTCATCGGCCACCGTGTCAAGGTCGCGATGTCTCCCTCACGCGCCATGCCCCGACAGGTCCCGGATGATGGCATCGGGCCCGCACAGCGGACAGGCCGGGTCGCGGCGGACCGTGATGCGGCGGAAGGTGGCCGTGAGCGCATCCATCACCACCAGCTTGCCGGCGAGGCTGTCGCCGATGCCGAGCAGCTCCTTGATCACCTCCGTCGCCTGCAGGCAGCCGACCACCCCGGCGACGGCGCCGAGGACGCCGCCTTCGGCGCAGGTCGGGATCAATCCCTCCGGCGGCGGCGCCGGGAAGATGCAGCGGTAGCAGGGGTTGTCGCCCTCGTAGGCGCGGAAGGTCGAAATCTGCCCCTCGAATCGCAACAGGGCCGCCGATACCAGCGGCTTGCGGGCGAAATAGCAGGCATCGTTGAGCAGGAAGCGGGTGGCGAAATTGTCCGTGCCGTCGGCGACGAGGTCGAATCTTGCGATCATCTCCATGACGTTGCCGGGGTCGAGACGCGCGGGAAAGGTCTCGACCGTCACGTCGGGATTGATCGCGGCGATCGCCTGGGCGGCGCTCTCGACCTTGGGTTGGCCGATGCGGCTGGTGGCGTGGATCACCTGGCGCTGCAGGTTCGACAGGTCGACGGCGTCGTCGTCGACGATGCCGATGCGGCCGACGCCGGCGGCGCCGAGGTACATCAGCAGCGGCGAGCCGAGGCCGCCCGCGCCGACCACCAGCACGGAAGAGCGCAAGAGCTTCTCCTGACCCTTGCCGCCCAGTTCCGGCAGGATGATGTGACGCGCGTAGCGCTCGAGCTGCTGATCGGTGAATTCGAAGCTCATGGTTTACGTTCCGCGGGATCCGACGTTTTCCCGGCCTACAGGTTGTCGAACAGCGCCGTCGAAAGGTAGCGCTCGGCGAAGGACGGGATGATGATGACGATCTTCCGGCCGGCATATTCCGGTCGGGCGCCGACTTCGATGGCGGCGGCGATGGCGGCACCGGACGAGATGCCGACCGGCAGGCCTTCGACGCGCGCCGCCTTGCGCGCGGTGGCCAAGGCCGTTTCGTTGCCGATCCGCACCACCTCGTCGATGAGGCCGACGTCGAGGTTCTTCGGCACGAAGCCGGCGCCGATTCCCTGGATCTTGTGCGGGCCGGGCAGGCCGCCGGAGAGCACGGCACTGTCCTCGGGCTCGACCGCGATCATCCGGACCGCGGGCTTGCGCGCCTTCAGCACCGATCCCACGCCGGTCAACGTGCCGCCGGTACCGACGCCCGATACCACGGCATCGACCGTTCCACCCGTGTCGTTCCAGATTTCCTCCGCTGTCGTGCGGCGGTGGATCTCGGGGTTGGCCGGGTTCTCGAACTGCTGGAGGACGATCGAATCGGCGATCCCGGCCTTCAGCTCCTCCGCCCGGCGCAGCGCCCCACGCATGCCCTCGGCGGCCGGCGTGAGGTCGAGCTCGGCGCCAAGGATCAGCAGCATCTTGCGCCGTTCCACCGACATGCTTTCGGGCATGCACAGGATCAGCCGGTAGCCCTTGGCGGCGCAGACGAAGGCCAGCGCAATGCCGGTATTGCCCGAGGTCGGCTCGATCACCACCGTACCGGGCCTGAGGTCGCCCGTGGCCTCCGCCGCCTCGATCATGGCGAGGCCGATGCGGTCCTTGACCGATCCCATCGGGTTGAAGAACTCGAGCTTGCCGTAAAGCTCGGCGCGGCAGCCCGAATCGCGCGACAGCCTCGGCAGGTAAACCAGCGGCGTATGGCCGACGGTCTCGATGATCGAACCGTAGACCCGGCGCCGCCCGCGCGTCGCCTCCGCCCGCTCGTCGATCCCGGCGGTGTCGTCCAACGAAGTCGCCATGGTCGTCTGTCGCTCCTTTGCCGCCGGTGACGTCCGGTTTTATCCGATCAGATGATGAAGTCGAGCCGTTCCGCCGCCTCGCTGCGGATGCCACCGGCATGGGCCCTGAGGCACAGGTCCTCGATAGTGACGGCGTCGAGCCGGTCCATCATCTCCTTCTCGACGCCCATCCACATCGGCCACACCACCTTACGGCCGAGGTCCGACGGCGGCTCGGTCGCGTCCTCGGTATCGGCCAGCGCCACCACGCGGGTGATGTCGCCGACGGTAATGCGCCGGCGCTCGCGCGCCAGCAGGTAGCCGCCACGCGGCCCGCGCACGCCACTGAGGATGCCGGCGCGCACCATCTGCTGGAGCACCTGTTCCAGGTAGCGGCGGGGGATTCCCTGGCGTTCGGTGATGTCCTTGCTCTGGACCGGCAGCGACCCGGCGTTGTAGGCGATGTCGAGCACCGCTTCGATAGCATAGAGGAGCTTCTTCGACATGCGAAACATGGCGCGTCCCCTCAGCCGGCCGTGCCGGTCGAGCCGAAGCCGCCGTCGCCGCGCACGGTGCCGTCGAGGCGTTCGGTCTCGCACAGGCGCACGCGGCTCACCGGCGCCACCACCATCTGGGCGATACGTTCGCCGCGCGACACGGTGAACGGAGCGTCGCCGAGGTTGACGAGGCAGACCATGATCTCACCGCGGTAATCGCTGTCGACGGTGCCGGGCGCGTTGACGATGGATATGCCGTGTCGTGCGGCGAGGCCGGAGCGCGGCCGGACCTGCGCCTCGTAACCTTCGGGCAGGGCGATGGCGTAGCCGGTCGGGATCAGGGCACGCCCGCCCGGGGCGATGACGACGTCGCGATCCACCGCCGCCGGCAGATCGAGCCCGGCCGCCCCCGCCGTGGCGTAGGCTGGAAGCGCGAGGCCGCGGCCATGGGCGAGGCGGGTGAGGGCGACCTCCACCTCCGTCGTTGCGCCAGACGTTGCCGTGTTCATGGTACGGCTCACGGTACGGCGGCGAAATGCCGGGCGACGGCGTCGGCCAGGCGCGCCGCCACCGCATCCTTCGACAGGCGCGGCCAGGACTCGGTCTGGTCCTCGTCCGCGCCGCGGATGAGGTGCACCGTGTTCTCGTCGCCGCCGAAGACACTGGTGCCCGGCGATACGTCGTTGGCGACGATCCAGTCGCAGCCCTTGGCGGCCCGCTTGGCGCGGCCCTGGGCGATGACGTCCTCGGTTTCGGCGGCGAAGCCGATCACGAGGCGCGGGCGCTTGTTTCCCGCCGCCGCGACGGCGGCAAGGATGTCCGGATTCTCGGCCAGTTCGATCCTGGGCGGCGTCCGGTCCGTCCGCTTCTTGATCTTGTGGCTGGCGACCTCGCGGGCGCGCCAGTCGCCAACCGCCGCCGCCATCACCGCGACATCGACGGGAAGCCGGGCACTGACCGCGCGCAGCATGTCCTCGGCGGTTTCGGCATGGACGACGCTGACGCCCACGGGATCGGGTAGCGCCACCGGCCCCGATACCAGCACCGTATCGGCGCCGAGCCGCGCGAGAGCCGCGGCGATGGCATGGCCTTGCTTGCCCGAGGACCGGTTGCCGATGAAGCGTACCGGGTCGAGAGGCTCATGGGTCGGGCCCGACGTCACCACCGCGCGGCGGCCACGGAGCGGCGCGGCGGCGGAGCCGCCTTCTGTTGGGTTAGCCGCGCCAAGCGCGGCGGCAGTGTCGAAAAAATCCTCGACCGCGGCGACGATGTCGCTGACGTCGGCGAGGCGGCCCTCGCCTTCCTCGCCACAGGCCATTTCGCCGACGGCCGGCGCGATGACGGTAACGTCCCGGGCGGCCAGCGTCGCCATATTGGCGCGCGTCGCCGCGTGCTCCCACATGCGGACGTTCATGGCCGGCGCGACCATCACCGGCTTGTCGGTGGCCAGCAGCGCCGTGGTCGCGAGATCGGTGGCGAGCCCGTGGGCCATCTTGGCGAGGATGTCGGCGGTGGCCGGTGCGACGAGGACGAGGTCCGCCTCGCGCGACAGGCGGATATGGCCCATCTCGCTTTCGTCGGTGAGGGAAAACAGGTCGCCGTAGACCTTGTCGCCGGTCAGCGCCGCGAGCGACAGGGGCGTCACGAAACGGGCTCCTGCCTCGGTCAGGATGGCGCGCACCGTGGCGCCGTGGCGCCGCAGCTCGCGCGCGAGGTCGAGGGACTTATAGGCGGCGATGCCGCCGGATACCACCAGCAGGATGCGCCGGTTCTCGATCATGGCCTGTTCCTATCCCCGGGGGTTTCCCAGCCGGGTCAGTATACCTGTCCTATGACGTGCGGTCGGTAGCCTAATTTACGGAAATTGAATGTTGTTAGATAGTATCCCCGGCGAACGGGTGCAATAACCGATTCCGGCCCCCCAGTCCGGGCCCGACGGGCCGCCACGCCGCTCGGCAAACGGAGCCGGCTCAATTCCGGGGAAACAGGCTCTGGGCGGCTCAGGGGCGGCCGGTGAGCAGCGTCACCGCGATCACGGCAAGAAGGCCCGCGATGACCCAAAGGGCCGTGCCTGTGGATCGATTCCGGCCGTCCTCACCCTCGCCCAGAAGGCGCCGGACGGTATCGGGATGCAGCCGGTAGCCGTGCTCGGCCAGGGCCTTCACCGCCTTGTCGACGTTGGTCAGGAAGGCGGGGAGACGCTCCAGTCCCGAGACGACGTCCCGCGCGCCGCGCGCAATCCGCGCCTCGGGGCCGAGGTTCTCCTGCATCCAGTCCTCGATCAGGGGCCGCGAGAGCTCCCACATGTTGAGTTTGGGGTTGAGCCGGCGTCCGATCCCTTCCGCCACCATCATCGTCTTTTGCAGCAGCAGCAACTGCGGCTGGGTTTCCATCCGGAAGGTCTCGGTGACGCGAAACAATTGGGCCAGAAGCCGGGCGACGGAAATCTCGTTCAGCGGTCGGCCGAGGATCGGTTCGCCGATGGCGCGGCACGCCTGCATGAACAGATCCCGCGACTGGTCGGCGGGAACGAATCCCATGTCGAAATGTGCATCGGCGACACGGCGGTAGTCGCTTTGCAGGAAGCCGAGCAGCATTTCCCCGAGGAAACGCCGGGTCGCCGCGTCCAGCCGCCCCATGATGCCGAAATCCACCGCCACCAGGTTGCCGTCCGGGGCGACGAACAGGTTGCCGGGGTGCAGATCGGCATGAAAGAAACCGTCGCGGAAAACCTGGTTGAAGAAGGCCGAAGCCGCCTTGCGCAGCACCTCGTCGGGATCGATGCCGGCGGCTACCAGATGATCGCGCTCGTCGATGGGAATGCCGCGGATGCGTTCCAGCGTCAGCACCCGCCGCCCGGTGCGCGACCAGTCGATCCCGGGCACATGGAAACTGTCGTCGCCGGCGAAATTGACGGCCAGCTCCGCCGCCGCCGCCGCCTCGAGCCGCAGGTCCATCTCGACCTCGACGACCCGGGCGAAGGTGGCGACCACTTCCCGCGGACGGAGGCGGCGTGTCGCCGGACGGGCATGCTCCAGCGTCGCCGCCGCCCAGGCCAGCATGTCGAGATCGCGGCGGAACGCCTGTTCGATGCCCGGGCGCAAGACCTTGACGGCGACTTCCTCGCCATCAGGCGTTTCCGCCAGATGGACCTGGGCGATGGAGGCGGCGGCGATGGGCACGTCATCGAAACGGGCAAAGAGGGCATCGATCGGCTTGCCCAGCTCGGCTTCGATGGCGGCACGGGCGAGCGCGCCCGGGAACGGCGGCAGGCGATCCTGCAGGAAGGCAAGATCATCGGCGATATCCTCGCCCAGAAGGTCGGCGCGGGTGGCCAGCGACTGGCCGAGCTTGATGAAGGTCGGCCCCGCCTCGGCGAGCGCGAGGGCGATACGCTGGCCCGGACGGGCGGCGGGATTGGGCTGAACGCCGCCGGGCAGACGCTTGAGCAGTCTCGCGGCGCGCAGGACGCCCGGCGACAGGCCGAAATGCTCGAACAGCACCAGCGCGTCGAAACGCGCCAGCGTGCGTGCGAGGCCGAGAAGGCGTACCGCATGGCGCATGGCCGCGATCATCAGATGACCCAGGCCGAATGGAGCGCGGCGATACCGCCGGCAAGATCGCGAACGCGGATGCGCTCGAACCCCGCCGTCGCCATCATCGATGCCAGGTGCGGCTGGTCGGGAAAACGGCGGATGCTTTCCGCGAGATAGCGGTAGGACGCAGCATCCCCGGCCACCTTGTCGCCGAGCCATGGCAGCACATGGTTGGAATAGCGGTCGTAGACCGGGCCGATCAGCGGCAGGCGCGGGTGCGAGAATTCAAGGCAGAGATATCGCCCCCCCGGCGCGAGCACGCGGTGTGCCTCCTCCAGCGCGCGTTCCGGGCGCGTCACATTGCGTAGGCCGAAGGCGATGACATAGGCATCGACGCTGGCATCGGCGAGCGGCAGCGCCTCGGCATCGGCGCAGGCGAAACCGATGGCGCCGGCCAGGCCCGCCGCGGCCACCCGCGCCCGTCCTACCGCCATCATCGACGGGTTGATGTCGATCACGGTCAGGCCGCCGCCCGCTGCCGCCAGGGCGTCCCCGCCGCCGACGGCGCGGGCGATGCGCAGCGCGACGTCGGCGGTACCTCCCGCCACGTCGACGATGCGGGCCTCCGGACGGGGGCGCAGCCAGTCGACCGCCGCCGCCTTCCACAGCCGGTGCAGGCCGCCCGACATCAGGTCGTTCATGAGGTCGTAGCGTCCCGCCACGCTGTCGAAGACGGCGCGGACGCGCCCCGCCTTTTCCGCCACGGGGACATCCGCGGCGCCGAACGGTACGCGCGCGGGCTCCACGCCCGGCGCGGCGTCGAAGGGGGGTTTTTTCATGGGCCGGACAATAGCCTAAGGGGCTGAATTCCGCTACGTTCCGCGCCATGCCCGAATTGCCGGAAGTGGAAACCGTACGCCTTGGCCTGGTCCCCGTGATGGCGGGCCACCGCCTTGTTCGCGTCACCGTCAACCGCACCGACCTGCGTATCCCGTTTCCCGTGGGATTCGCCGGCAGGCTGGAGGGCCGCCGCGTGGCGCGGCTCGAACGGCGCGCCAAATACATCCTCGTCCACTTCGACGACGAGGGCGAGGTGCTGTTGCTGCACCTCGGCATGTCGGGTCGTATGACGGTCGTAGGGCCGGGGCGCGTCAATGCGCCCCGCGCGCGAAGCCCGCACGACCACGTCGTGTTCGAGACCGCCGCCGGCCAGGAGATCGTCTTCAACGACGCCCGCCGCTTCGGCCTGATGACCCTGATCCCGCCCGGGGAAGTCGCGGCGCATCGCCTGCTGGCGGGGCTCGGCCCCGAGCCGCTCGCCCCCGACTTCAGCGTCGATGTCTTGGCACGGGGCCTCCGCGGCAAGGCAGCGCCGATCAAGGCGGCGCTTCTCGACCAGCGCGTCGTCGCAGGTCTCGGCAATATCTACGTGTGCGAGGCCTTGTTCCGCGCCGGCCTGTCGCCGCGCCGCCGCGCCGGGACGGTCCAGGGTATCCGCGCGCGCCGCCTGCACGGCGCGATCCAGGCGGTGCTGAGGGAGGCCATCGCGGCCGGCGGGTCGAGCCTGCGCGACCACCGCCGTCCCGATGGCGAGCTTGGATACTTCCAGCATGCCTTTTCCGTCTATGACCGCGAGGGCGAACGCTGCCTGGATTGCGCCTGCGACGGCGCGCACGGCCGCATCCAACGCATCGTGCAGTCGGGCCGCTCGACGTTTTTTTGTGCGAAGCGTCAAAGATGATGACGTGGCGATGCGGCCGGTGTGTCCTTGGGCGGTGGTTATGTGCTATGATAAGAAATGTTCCCAATCCCGCACCGCACCATTGCCCTCCTGTCGCTGATCGCCGTCTGCGCTGCGACGCCGGTGCGCGCGGACGCCTTTCTCGATGTCCTCGACGACGTGCCGGTGATGCCCGGCCTCGTGGAGGAGGCGGAGACCGCCGTCACCTTCGAATCGGCGGCGGGACGCATCGTCATGGCGCAGGCCTCGGCCCCGGCCCGTCCGGGCCTCGACGCGGGTGCCGTCCTGTCCTTTTACCGGGCGACCCTGCCGTCGCTCGGCTGGCGCGCGGAGACGCCGACGCGCTTCCTGCGCGACGGCGAGGTGCTGACCCTCGGTGTCGCGCAGGCAAACGGCCGCGTCGCGCTTCGTTTTGAATTGCGCCCCGGCGCCGCGAACGGGAGCCCCCCGCCGGGCGCCGGAACAGGACGGCCCTAGAGGCCCGGCCGCGCGCGCTCCCGCGCACCTTCCGGTCACTTCCGCAGCCTTGACGGATGTCCGGTCGGGGACTATAACCACGCCCTTTCGCGCCGCTCGACGTCGGGGCTAGCGCGTTCCGCATAAACCACCCATAGGCAGCATCCGATGGCGAATATCCGCTCCGCCAAGAAGCGCATCCGGCAGACCGCCCGCAGTACGGCGACCAACCGCGACCGCATGAGTCGCATCCGCACCTTCATCAAGAAGGTCGAGGCCGCCATCGCGTCGGGCGACAAGACGGCCGCAAACGGCGCGCTCAAGACGGCGCAGCCGGAAATTCATCGCGGCGTCACCAAGGGTGTCCTGAAGAAGCAGACCGCGGCGCGCAAGGTGTCGCGTCTGAATGCACGCATCAAGGCGATGGCCTGACGCCCCCTGGCGCAGGGACGTGCCGCATCTCGTCCCTTTCGCCCATCATCCTTCCGGACGCGCCCCATAGGGGCGCGTTTTTTGTTTTCGGGCCGCGACACAATCTTCCAGTCACGTCAGAATTTTTTTTGACGGAGTCAGAGGATGCCCCGTTGCACTTCGTCACACGTGTGGCTAGAGTCCGTGGCCTGCCCTTGCCACGCGTAGAAAAATTTTCGAGTAAAAATTTGGGCCGCGGTTGCGGCGCGTTTCGTCCACCAGTTTCAATCGTGGGCATGGGTTTTTTGTCGAAAGCGTTGGTATGATTTTCGTCACCGCATTTGGTGTTGTTGTATTTGAAGAGGCCAACCGGCGCACCGCACGAAAAATCCAGCGCCGGAAGCCCGATCAGGGGAACCACTGATGGCAGTCGAGGACCGCAAGACTTCGGTCGAACGCGAGATCGCACCGGGCGCAGGTTACGCCGGCGACGTCACGCCGGAACAGGCGTGGAAGATCCTCGAGGAAAATCCCGACGCCGTTCTTGTCGATTGCCGCACGCAACCGGAATGGGCCTTCGTCGGTGTGCCGGACCTTGCCCCTCTCGGCAAGAAGGCGGCGTTGATCCCGTGGCAGGTCTTTCCGTCGATGCAGCTCAATCCCGAATTCAGCAGGCAGGTCAAGGCGGCTGGGGCGTCCGAGGGGGCTCCGGTGCTGTTCCTGTGCCGTTCCGGCGCGCGTTCCCGGGCGGCCGCCATCGCGGTTTCCGGCCAGGGGTTCACGCGCGCCTACAATATTTCGGGTGGGTTCGAGGGGGCCCACGATGAAAAGCGCCATCGCGGATCACGCGAGGGTTGGAAGGTGGCGGGCCTGCCCTGGGCGCAGGACTAGTCGGTTTCGCAGGTTTTGTTGAGGGGGATTGGGCGCGATGAGCGCTGACTGGCAGCAAGTCCGGGATAAGTTGCGGGCCGAATTCGGTGCCGCCGCATTCAAGTCGTGGCTGGCTCCGATCGAGCTCGATTCCTTCGCCGATGCGCGCGCCGTCATTTCCGTCCCCACGCGGTTCATGCGGGACTGGGTCGCGCGCCACTACCTTGGCCGCATCACGCAACTGCTGCGCGACGGCACCGGCGACTCCGGCCCGCGTACGGTCGAGATCATCGTGCGCGGCGGCGTGGCCAGTGGTCCCGTTTCGGCGCAGGAGGGTTTCGCCGCGGCCTCGGCGCCCGCTCCCACCCGCAACGCGCCGCGCGGCAACCCGCGGCGCAGCCACGAGGACGTCTCGGCACCTCTCGATCCGCGCTTCACCTTCGACAACTTCATCGTCGGCAAGTCGAACGAGTTTGCCTATGCCGCCGCCCGCCGCGTGGCCGAGGCCCAGACGGCGCCGTTCAACCCGCTGTTTCTCTATGGCGGCGTCGGGCTCGGCAAGACC
The DNA here is from genome assembly GCA_009380075.1 of Alphaproteobacteria bacterium. Taxonomy (GTDB): domain Bacteria; phylum Pseudomonadota; class Alphaproteobacteria; order SMXQ01; family SMXQ01; genus WHSO01. The sequence goes on from WHSO01000008.1 coordinate 68,249, forward strand.
CATCTCATGCATGCCATCGCCTGGCACATCCACAAGGCGGACCCGAACCGGCGGGTGATCTCGCTGTCGGCGGAAAAGTTCATGTACCAGTTCATCCGGGCCCTGCGGTTCCAGGACACCATGGCCTTCAAGGAACAGTTCCGCTCCGTCGACGTCCTAATGATCGACGACGTCCAGTTCATTTCCGGCCGCGAGACCACCCAGGAAGAGTTCTTCCACACCTTCAATGCGCTGGTGGACCAGAACCGGCAGGTGGTCATCTCCGCCGACAAGTCGCCGTCGGACCTCGAAGGCATGGAGGAGCGCCTGCGCTCGCGGCTCGGCTGGGGCCTGGTTGCCGACATCCACCAGACCGATTACGAGCTGCGCCTCTCGATCCTCCAGTCCAAGGCCGAAAAGCTGGGGTCCCAGATCCCGCCCAAGGTGCTGGAGTTCCTCGCCCACAAGATCACCTCCAACGTCCGCGAGCTGGAAGGCGCGCTCAATCGGGTGGTCGCCCATTCCACCCTGGTCGGCCGCGACATCTCCCTCGAGGTGACCCAGGAAGTCCTCCACGACCTGCTGCGCGCCAACGACCGCCGGGTCACCATCGAAGAAATCCAGAAGCGGGTGGCCGAACATTTCAACGTCCGCATCGCCGACATGCATTCGGCACGACGCGCCCGCGCCGTCGCCCGCCCGCGCCAGGTGGCGATGTATCTGGCGAAGCAGCTCACCTCGCGTTCGCTGCCGGAAATCGGCCGCAAGTTCGGTGGCCGCGACCACACCACGGTGATGCATGCCGTGCGCAAGGTCGAGGAGTTGCGGTCCGCCGATTCGTCGTTTTCGGAGGATGTCGAACTGCTGCGCCGGATGCTCGAAACCTGAGCCTGCGAAAGCACCGAAATCCGGCCCTTTGCGGGTCGTTTCGAAGGGGCCCGGGGCGGCCCTTTTTCTTTTTTATTTCAAGGGCTCCTGCTATACTTTCCGTCCGGTTCAGGACTCCGCCGAAGCCCCCGGAAGACCGGGAGTTTGCGGGCGCCCGCCGGGCGGGGAAAACGGGATTTTCCGGCACGTTCGCGGGGCTCCTCCCGGGCCGGCTCTTGCGCCGCCGACGGTCCCCGCGCAATGAACGGATGACGTCACGCGCGGGCCACCTCCGCGCCGGTCAACAAGGCACAAAAGTCTCGCCATGAAATTCACCATCGAACGCGCGTCGCTGCTCCGCTCCCTTGGCCACGTCCAGAGCGTGGTCGAACGGCGTAACACCATTCCGATCCTCAACAACGTTCTGATGAATACGGGCAAGGGATCGCTGCGCCTGACCGCCACGGACATGGAGATCGCCATCGCCGAGACGGTGCCCGCCGAAACCGGCGCCAATTCCGCCATCACGGCACCGGCGCACACGTTCTACGAGATCGTCCGCAAGCTCCCCGACGGCGCCCAGGTCGAGGTCGAATCGAGCGACGGCGACAGCCAGATCACGGTGCGCTCGGGCCGCTACACGTCGCAGCTCGCGTGCCTGCCGCCGGCGGACTTCCCGGCCCTCGGCGACGAGGATCTGCCCACCCGCTTCACCGTCCCGGCGGACGCCGTCCGCGCGTTGATCGATCACACCCGATTCGCTATCTCGACCGAGGAAACGCGCTATTACCTCAACGGCATCTATCTCCACGCGTCCAAGCGCGACGGGACACCGGTGCTCCGTGCCGTCGCGACGGACGGCCATCGCCTCGCCCGGTTCGACGTGCCCCTGCCCAAGGGCGCCGCCGACATGCCCGGCGTCATCGTGCCGCGCAAGATGGTCAACGAATGGCGCAAGCTGATCGACGAGACCGACACCGATGTCGAGGTCGCGCTGTCGGACGCCAAGATCCGGATCACCTTCGACGACGTGACCCTGACGTCGAAGCTGATCGACGGCACCTTCCCCGATTACGAACGGGTCATTCCCAAGGGCAACGAGCGGATCATGGACGTCCCGCGCAAGGCGTTCTCCGACGCCGTAGACCGGGTATCGACCATCTCGACGGAGAAATCCCGGGCGGTAAAGCTGGCGATCCGCAACGGCCTGGTCACCCTGTCCGCGACCTCCCTCGATCAGGGCAGCGCCGAGGAGCAGGTCGAAGTCGACTACGCCGGCGAGGACATGGATGTCGGCTTCAACTCGCGCTACCTGCTGGACATCGCGGGGCAGATCCAGGGCGAAAAGGCGCAGTTCCGCATGGGCGAGGCGACCTCGGCCGCCATTGTCGGCGATTCGGAGGACGCCAACGCGCTCTATGTCCTCATGCCGATGCGGGTCTAGCGGCCGTGACCGCCATCCGGAGACGAGTCTGAACACCGTGTCTCTCGCGCAAGCAAAGCCGGGGATGGAGACCCCCGCGCCGGGGCTGGCCCGCCTTGCGGTGCTCGGCCTCCGGCTCACGAACTTCCGCAATTACGCGGCGCTCCGCCTCGATGTGGATGCGCGCCCGGTGGTGCTGACCGGACCCAACGGCGCCGGCAAGACCAACCTGCTCGAAGCCATCTCCTACCTCGGCGCCGGGCGCGGGCTGCGCGGGGCCCGGCTCGCCGACGTCGACCGCAAGGGCGAGCCGAATAATGTCGACCGCAAGGGCGAGCTAAATAACGTCGACCGCAAGGGCGAGCCGAACGACATCGACCGCAAGGTAGCGGTGAGGGATGTCGACGGCGAGGCCGGATCCGCCGGTGCCCCGTGGGCGGTAGCGGCGACGCTGGACGGCATCAACGGCGCCTTCACCGTCGGCAC